>DASTDT010000190.1:0-4173 GCA_035710225.1 Sphingomicrobium sp. | reverse complement strand
GTCCCGCCCTTGGCGTTGCCGTGGATCCGGCCCTTGAAGGCCTTGCGGAACTTGGTGCGCTTTGGTTGCAGCATCTCAAATGGTCCTTAGCGCCGGTCTTCGCGCGCCGGGCGGACGCCCGAAGTCTGCGCTTCCATCATCAGGCGGTCCTGGGCGAGCGGGTCGTGACCCAGGATCTCGCCCTTGAACACCCACACCTTGACCCCGCACACGCCATAAGCGGTGTGCGCCTGGGCTTCGGCGTAATCGACATTGCCGCGCAGCGTATGAAGCGGCACGCGGCCTTCACGATACCATTCGGTCCGGGCGATCTCGGCCCCGCCGAGACGGCCGGCGCAGGTGATCCGGATGCCCTCTGCGCCGAGGCGCAAAGCGGACTGGACGGCGCGCTTCATCGCCCGGCGGAACGCAATCCGGCGCTCGAGCTGGTCGGCGACGCCCTGGGCGACGAGCTTGGCATCGATCTCGGGCTTGCGGATCTCGACGATGTTGAGGCTGACGTCGCTCGACGTCATCGACGACAGCGTCTTCTTCAGCTTCTCGATGTCGGTGCCCTTCTTGCCGATGATGACACCCGGACGGGCGGCATAGACCGACACTCGGCACAGCTTGGCCGGACGCTCGATGACGACCTTGGAGATCGCCGCCTGCGGCAGGCTCTTGATGATGTACTCGCGGATCTTGAGGTCCTCGAGCAGCAGCCGGCCGTAATCCTGGCCTTCCGCATACCAGCGGCTGTCCCAGGTACGGTTGATCTGCAGCCGAAGGCCGATCGGAGAGGATTTCTGACCCATTACGCTTCTTCCTGCTCGCGCACGACGACGCGGATTCGGCTGAACGGCTTGACGATCCGGCTCGAGCGGCCGCGGGCACGCGTGGCGAACCGCTTCATCGAGATCGACTTGCCGACGCTCGCCTCGGCGACGACCAGCGCATCGACGTCGAGATTATGGTTGTTCTCGGCGTTGGCGACGGCGCTTGCGAGCACCTTGTAGACGTCCTCGCTCATGCCCTTGGGGCTGAACTTGAGAATGTTGAGCGCTTCCTCGACCTTGCGGCCGCGGATGAGGCTCGCGACGAGGTTGAGCTTCTGCGCCGAGCCACGGATCATCGTGCCAACGGCGAGCGCTTCCTTGTCGCCGACACGACGGGGTGCGGATTGCTTGGACATTAGCGCTTGCCCTTCTTGTCGGCGGAGTGGCCGGGGAAGAAGCGCGTCGGCGCGAATTCGCCCAGCTTCATGCCGACCATTTCCTCATTGACCGACACCGGCACGAACTTGCGGCCGTTGTAGACATTGAACGTCAGTCCGACGAACTGCGGCAGGATCGTCGAGCGGCGCGACCAGGTCTTGATCGGCGTACGGCCACCCTTGTCCTGAGCGGCTTCCGCCTTCTTCAGGAGCGACAGTTCGACGAACGGACCTTTCCAGACGGAACGAGCCATGTTCGGTTAGCCCTTCTTCTTGGCGTGACGCGAGCGGATGATGAACTTGTCCGTCGCCTTGTTCTTGCGGGTGCGGGCGCCCTTCGTCGGCTTGCCCCATGGAGTGACCGGATGACGGCCGCCCGAAGTGCGGCCTTCGCCGCCGCCGTGCGGATGGTCGACCGGGTTCTTGGCGACGCCGCGGGTCAGCGGACGCTTGCCCAGCCAGCGCGTGCGGCCGGCCTTGGCGAGCGTCTGGTTGCTGTTGTCGGGGTTCGACACCGCGCCCACCGTCGCCATGCAGTCGGCGCGGACATAACGCTGCTCGCCCGAGTTCAAGCGCAGGATGACCATGCCCTTGTCGCGCCCGACGACCTGCACATAGGTGCCGGCGGCGCGGGCGATCTGGCCGCCCTTGCCGGGCTTCAATTCGACATTGTGGACGATCGTTCCGACCGGCATCTGGCCGACTTCCATCGCGTTGCCGGGCTTCACGTCGACCTTCTTGCCGGCGACGACGCTGTCGCCCGGAGCAAGGCGCTGCGGCGCGATGATGTAGGCCTGCTCGCCGCCCTCGTAGGTGACGAGCGCGATGAACGCCGAGCGGTTCGGATCGTACTCGAGCCGCTCGACCGTCGCCGGCACATCCCAGGTGCGGCGCTTGAAGTCGATGATCCGGTACTTCTGCTTGTGGCCGCCGGCGATTCCGCGGCTGGTCACATGGCCCTTGTTGTTGCGGCCGCCGGTCTTGCGCTTGCCTTCGGTCAGCGCCTTGACGGGCTTGCCCTTCCACAGCGCCGACTTGTCGACGAGGATGAGGCCGCGGCGGGCCGGGCTCGTCGGCTTATATGCTTTGAGTGCCATCAGCTTAGATCCCGCTCGTGATGTCGATCGAATTGCCCTCGGCGAGGGTAATGATCGCCTTCTTCGAATCCGACCGCTGGTAAGGCTTGCCCTTCCAGCGCTTGGTCTTGCCCTTGGTGACGATGGTGTTGACGCCCAGCACCTTGACGTCGAACAGCGCCTCGATCGCCGCCTTGATCTGCGGCTTGGAAGCGGTGTTGGCGACCTTGAACACGACCGCGTTGTTCTCCGACAACAGAGTCGTCTTCTCGGTGATGTGCGGGCTCAGCACGACATCGTAATGGCGGTTGTCGACCGCGCTCGGCTGCTTCGTCTTAGCCATTGAACCGGGCCTCCAGCTTTTCGACCGCGGCGCGGGTCAGGACCAGCGTCTCGTGGCGAAGAATGTCGTACACGTTGGCGCCGACCGCCGGCATCAGGTTGATGCTGCCCAGGTTCGAGCTGGCACGGGCGAAACCGACGTTGAGCGCGTCGCCGTCGATCACCAGCGCCGACTTGCCGAAGCCGAGATTGCCGAGCTGCTCGCGCAGGACCTTGGTCTTGCTCTCGGTCACGTCGAGACTGTCGAGGACGATGAGGTTGCCCTCCTTCGCCTTGGCGCTGAGCGCCATCTTGAGACCGAGCGCGCGAACCTTCTTGTTGAGGCTGGCGCTGAAAATGCGGGCACGCGGGCCATGGGCCTTGCCGCCGCCGATGAAGATCGGTGCGCGACGATCGCCGTGGCGAGCGGTACCGCCGCCCTTCTGCTTGCCGAACTTCTTGCCGGTGCGGGCAACTTCGCTGCGCTCGCGGGCGGCACGCGCCGGACCGCGGCGGTTGGTGAGCTGCCAGGTCACCACGCGGTGGAGGATGTCGGCGCGCGGCTCGACGCCGAACACGGCATCGTCGAGCTGGATGTCGCCGGCAGCCTTGGCGGTGCCAGTAGCGCCCAGGGTCTGGACCTTGACCTTCATCGCCTAGCCTTCCTTGCTCTCGTCGGCCGCCGGGGCAGCGTCGTCGCCGCCCTCGGCCGATCCGGCATCGTTGTTGTCGTCGGCCGCAGCCGCTTCGGCTTCGGCCGCAGCCGCACCGGCCTCCTGCTCGGCGGCGATGGCGGCGACTTCGTCGTCACCGGGCAGCGCCGGAATCTCGTGAACCGCGGCATCGTCGACCAGACCGGCGGGAGCCGACTCTTCGACCGGCAGCGGCTTGGACGTGTCGATGAGGCCGGCCGGATAGGGGGCCTCGTCATGACGGCTGAGCTTGATCGCGTCGGCGATCGTCACCCAGCTGCCCTTGTGACCGGGCACCGAGCCCTTGACGAAGACGAGGCCGCGAGCGGCGTCCGTGCGGACGACCTCGAGGTTCTGCTGGGTGCGGTTGCGCGCGCCCATGTGGCCGGCCATCTTCTTGTTCTTGAACACCTTGCCCGGGTCCTGGCGCTGTCCGGTCGAACCGTGCGAACGGTGCGAGACGGAAACGCCGTGGGTGGCGCGAAGTCCGCCGAAGCCCCAGCGCTTCATCGCCCCGGCAAATCCCTTGCCCTGGGTCACGCCGCGGACGTCGACCATCTGGCCGGCGACGAAATGGTCGGCCGAAATGGTCGCCCCGATCTCGAGCAGCGCATCGTCGTCGACGCGGAATTCCCGAACCTTCGCCTTGGGCTCGACCTCAGCCTTGCCGAACGCCCCGCGCTGCGGCTTGGCGACGTTCTTCGCCTTGGCCGTCCCGGCGCCGAGTGCGACGGCACTGTAGCCGTCCTTTTCTGTCTCGCGAATGCCGACGACCTGCACATTGTCCAGCTGCAGAACGGTGACCGGCACGTGCCGTCCGTCTGCCTGGAACAAGCGGGTCATCCCCATTTTCTTCGCGATCACGCCAGTGCGCATGACCAATGCTCCTCAA
>DASTDT010000189.1:0-5996 GCA_035710225.1 Sphingomicrobium sp. | reverse complement strand
GCAAGAAAACATGTTGCTTTACTGAGCGGGAGATTGCTCCGAGTCGGATGAGCCGTTGCTTAACGGCGTCGAGCCGCGCGCGGCGTGCCTGATGGCCTTGAGCACGCGCGGCCCGATGCCGCAGCGGCAGATGTTGGCGATCCCGTCGACCTCGGCGGCAAGCGGCTTCGGGCTGACCTTCAGCAAGGCCGCGAGCGCCATGATCATGCCCGGCTCGCAATAGCCGCACTGGCTGACCTGCTCGGCGGCCCAGGCGCGCTGGAGCGGGTGGCCCCGGCCCGCCGCCAGCCCCTCGATGGTGACCACGTCGGCGCCCTCCAGCGCTCCGATCGTCGCCGCGCAGCTGAGCACCGCCTGGCCGTCGATCATCACCGTGCAGGCGCCGCAATCCTGACTGTCGCAGCCATATTTGGCGCCCGTCAGATTGGCCGCGTCGCGAAGCGCCCACAGCAAGGGCGTGTCGGGGTCCAGCCGGAAGCGAAGCGCTTCGCCATTGACGGTCATACGTGTCATCGACTGTAACGCTAGTTAAGGCGGAACTGCTTGCAAAGGCCGTTCCAGCGCGCATCATGCGGCCGTGGGGGTGATTGCAACCGGCGTGGGGCGGATCGGTGTCGCCGAGCGCGGCGAAGGCGCCGCCACGCCGCTCGTCTTTCTCCACGGTGTCGGCTCGGACAAGAGCGTGTGGACGCCGCAGCTTGAGGCATTCGCAGCCCGCGGCCGGACGCTCGCGTTCGACTATCCCGGTTATGGCGAGAGCGAATTCGTGCCCGACGCAACTCGCGATGATTACGCTCGTGCTATCCTCGCCGCGCTCGACAGCCTCGGCATCGGCCGCGCCCACGTCTGCGGCCTGTCGCTCGGCGGGGTCGTCGCCATCGCCCTCCACGCGCTCGCGCCCGCGCGCTGCGCCTCGCTGATCCTCGCCGACAGTTTCGCGGTCCACTCCGACGGACAGGCGATCCATGACCGCTCCATCGACGCCAGCCGGTCAATTGGAATGCGGGCCCTGGCCGAGGCGCGAGTCGATAGCCTCATCGGCTCGCTGGCGTCCCACGCGGTCCGAGCGGAGGTCGTGGAAACAATGAGCCGGATCGATCCCGCGGCCTATGCGCTCGGCGCGCGGGCAGTGTGGCTTGCCGACCAGGTCGAGCGCGCGCGGGCGATCGACGTTCCGACACTCGTGCTGGTGGGCGACGAAGACCGGATCACGCCGCCAGCCCTGTCCCGGCAGCTAGCGGCGCTGATTCCCGGGGCGAAAATGATGACCATCGAGAACGCGGGCCATCTCGCCAATCTCGAACAGCCGGGCGAGTTCAATCGGGCCGTGGGGCAATTTATCGCCGGAATCGACCGACTTCTCCGATAGTTACCGGCGCTTTAACCATGAAGTTTAAGCCGCTTTTGGTCTTGTCCTGCGATCTTGGCGGCGATGAAGACCATCGCCTCGTCCTTGCTCGCCGCGGCCGCACTGGCGGCTTCGCCCACGTCCGCCTCGGCCGAACTCGCTTATGGCGCGTCGGTTGCGCCGCGCGGCGCAAGCTACAGCAAGAGCGACGCGATCCTGGGCGGCGCCCCGAGCAGCCTCGCAGCAATCCTCGCGAGCCAGGGTGCCGCCAAACCAGTCGCCGCGAGCTTCGGCGTTGGACGCCCGCTGTCGCTCATGGCGCCGAGGGTCGTTCCGGCCGACCGTCCCGACGTGTTCGGATCGGTCGCGCTGCCGATTGCCCGTGCGTCGCTCGAGCGCCACTGGCGCAAGGTCGAGCGGACTCCGCTCGGCGGCGGCGCAGAGGCATTCGTCGCGGGACTCGACGGCCTCTCTCCCATCGCTCGGCTCGATGCGGTCAACCGCTACGTCAATGCGCGAGTCGAATTCACCGACGACCGTCGCCAGTTCGGAACCACCGATCTGTGGTTGGCGGCCGCCGACACGCTTCGTCGGGGCCGCGGCGATTGCGAGGATTATGCCATCGCCAAGCTGCAGATGCTTCGCCGCGCCGGTTTCGCGGACAAGGATCTCTACCTCGTCATCCTGCGCGACGTGGCGCGCAGCGCCGACCACGCAGTGCTGGTCGCTCGCGCCGACGGGCGGTTACTGGTGCTCGACAACGGCACCAACCGCATCCTCGACAGCGATTCCTTGCCCGATTACCGGCCGATCCTGACCTTCTCTGGCAACCGGAGCTGGACCCACGGCTATCGCCGCAACATCGAGGCACCGGTCCAGATGGCCGAAGCAGCGCCGCCCGCCACCGGCGGCAGCGCAACTACCACCGCCCTCGCGGCGGCTTCGCTGCCCGCTGTCACTGTCTCGATCGCCTTTTAGGCGCTTGGCTCCTCAGCGCTCGCGCAGGGCTTCGCTGCTGGCCTTGGACAGCGGCTTCATCAAATAGGTGAGGATGCTCTTGCGGCCGGTGATGATCTGCGTGTCGGTCATCATGCCCGGCGTGATCGGAAGTCGGCGGCCGGCCGATTCGAGATAGCTTCGGTCGGTCTCGACGATGACCGTGAAATAGGCCTGGCGCTCGGTCTCGTCGTAGATCGAGTCCGCCGACACCTGGACGACCCGGCCGTCGAGCCCGCCGTAAGTCGAGAAGTCATAGGCGGTGACCCGTACGATCGCCCGGTCGCCGACCTTGATGAACGCGATGTCGCTCGGTTTGATGCGCGTTTCTACTAGCAGTTTGTCGCCCATCGGAACGACTTCCATGACCTTCTCGCCGGCCGCGACGAAGCCTCCGATGGTGGTCACCTTGACGTCGTTGACGACCCCGTCGACCGGCGAGCGGAGCTCGAGCCGGCTCCCCTGCCCCTGCCCCTGGAGCGACTGCTGGTTGACCGCGATCTTCTGCTGGACCTGGCTGCGCTCGTCGAGCGCCTGCCGGCGAAATTCATACTGCGCCTCGCTGGCCTGGCTCAGCGCTTCGCTGACTGCGGCCATGGCCCGGCCCTGCTGCTCGCGAGCGGCGGCGATCCGCCCCTGCAGGTCCACCACCTCGCGCTGGGCAGTGGCGAGTTCGGTCTGCGGGACGATGTTTTTGGCAGCGAGCGGGGCGAGGCGCCCGACATTCTCATTGGCCAGCTGAAGGCTGCGCGACAGGGATGATATGGTCGCCGCCGCCTCGGCAGCCTCGCGGCGCCGCTGTTCGGCCGACGAGCGCAGTGCCGCCACCCGACTTCCGAGCGCCTGGCGGCGAACGGCGCTCAAGGCGGCTTCGTCCCCGCCCAACGCTCCCGATGACGTCCCCAAGCCTTCCGATCCGAGCCTGGCGGCGCGCGCCTCGAGCGCCTCGGTCTCGACCTGGATCGAACGATTCTCGGGATTGTCGAGCCGCGCCAGCACCTGGCCGCGGCGGACCTGCTGGCCGGAGCGCACGAACAGCTCGGCTACAGTCGCCGGCTCGGACGACTGGATCAACTGGACCTTGCTCGAGGGGATGACCTTGCCTTGGCCGATGGTCACCTCGTCGACCTTGGCCAGGCTCGCCCACAGCACGAACATTACGAACAGCGCCAGCGAATAGAGGATGACTCGCTTGGAGCCGGTCAGCTCGCTGTGCCGCTGCGCTAGCCGCGGAATGAAGGGAATCGACGCCATATACGCTCTTCTAGCCGGTTAGCGCGCGGCAAGCACTGCGCTTGTCGGCGGTGCGCCAATCTGGGCCGCCCGGGCCGGCTTGGACGCGCCCGACTGCCGCTCGGCCACCGCTTGCGCCGCCGCGCCGGTCTCCGACGGCAACGGGATGTTAAGCGTCCATCCCTTGGACGTATCCAGCAGCCCGCCGACGTCGTTGGGCGCGCGCTTGAGAACCGTTCCGTCGGTCACCGGGCCGGCGCCGACCACTTGCTCAACCGCGATTCCGTCCCCGGTCACGGTGCGGATCATTGCCGGGCGCATTGTCGCCGGGTCGCGCGGTTCGCCGATATAGCGCCCGGTGAAGGCGCCCGGCATGCCCCAGGAGCCAGGCCAGCGGTAAAAAATGTGGACGCCGATCTTGTGAATCTTGGCCAGCAAGGGCGCCCAGCGCGGAGCGACATAGTCAGCATGGTAATGGGTTGCTGATCCGACCGACTTCTCGACCTGTCCCGACAATGCCTCCGCCGCGATCTGGTGGGCGATGCGCCAGGCAGCCGGCTCCGGCCGCCTGTCGAGCGAGCCGTCGCAGACGAAGCTGAACTGGCAGACCGGTGTCGAGTTGCGCTGATAGACCACGCCGCATACGGACTTGGGAAAGGCCGGATGGCGCATCCGGTTTAGCACCACCTGCGCGACTGCCCGGCGACCGCTCATCGGCTCAAAGCCCGCCTCGTAATAGATCGCCTGGGTAAGACATAGCAGCGCCCGACGATGATCATTGCCATCGCTCGCCGGGATGACGAACGCCCCGGCCGAACGGACGGGCGCCGCGCTGAATGGCATTGCCGCG
Source organism: Sphingomicrobium sp. (assembly GCA_035710225.1). Lineage (GTDB taxonomy): Bacteria > Pseudomonadota > Alphaproteobacteria > Sphingomonadales > Sphingomonadaceae > Sphingomicrobium. The sequence goes on along the minus strand of DASTDT010000189.1, from coordinate 1,569 downwards.
TTGATAAGCTCGGCGTTCTTGCCCAAGGCCCGGACCTCATTCGCCTTTTCACCGCTCGTGGCGGCCAGCAGGACAGCCGCTTGGGCGGGCACGATCGGGCTTGCGCCGGCATGCTCGCCGCGCTGCGAAAGCCCGACATAGGAAGCAGCTGCCGAGACCGCGAGCGCCGCCGCGATCAATCCGTTGCGGGTCCGATTGGCGATGAGCCGGGTCATTGCTTATCCCCCTTCGCGACTTTGGCGAGCCGGCCGAGAATCTCGTCGCGCGGCCCGTCGGCGACGATGCGGCCTGCATCGATTACGATCAGCCGGTCGACGATGCTCAGCATCTGGTGGCGATGGGTGGCGACCATCAACGTCTGCTTCGGCGTGAGCGCCTTCTTCAGCCGGTCGATGAAGTAATTCTCGGTCTGCGTATCCATCGCCCCGGTAGGCTCGTCGAGGAACAGCAGCTTCGACGGGCTGACCAGCGCGCGCGCCAGCACCAGCAGCGAGCGCTGCCCGCCGGAGAGACGTGAACCACGCTCGCCGACCGGCAGGTCGAACCCGGCCGCATCGCGCGAGAGGAAGATGTCGGCGCCGGAACGGATCACGGCTTCCACCAATTGCTGGTCGTCGGCCTGAGCTGCACCGAGCATCAGGTTGTCGCGCACAGAGCCGCTGAAGATTTCGGCATCCTGGGCTACGAAGCGGAATTCGTCGCGCAACTGGTGAGGATGATATTGACGGCTGTCGAGACCGTCGACGGTCATCGCCCCCCCGCTTGGCGTGTAGAGTCCGCACAGCACTCGGCCGAGGGTCGACTTGCCCGAGGCGACTCGGCCGATGATCCCGATGCGCTCGCCCGGCTCGATCTTGAGGCTGACGTCGGCAAGCGCATTGCCGGCCGCACCAGGATAGGCAAAGTCGACATGGTCGAGCGCGATCTTGCCGACCCGGATCTCGGGCACGATGGAACGCGCCGCGACCTGACGCTCGTCCTCGACGTCCATCATCTGCTGGAGCGAATCCATCGTTGTCATCGCCTGCTTGGCGCGGGTCATCAGGAAGGCGAACTGACCCACGGGCGCCATCGCCCGGCCAGCCAGCATGACGATCGCGATGATCGCACCCATCGACATGTCGCCGGCATTGAAGCGGTAGAAACCGCCGATCAGCAGGCCGACGCTGATCAACTGCTGCGACAGGCTGGTGAGGTTGACCGCCACCGCCGTAACCCGGCGCAATTCCTCCTGCGTGCTCGCGGTCATCGCCGAGTAGCGCCGCCAGCGGCCGAGCATCTGGCCTTCCGCGCGCGCGGCCTTCAGGGTTTCCAGCCCGCCGATCGATTCGACCAGTATCGAATGCTGGAGGCTGGCGTCGGCCTGGGCGTCGAGCGTCGTCCGGCCCATCTTCTTCTGCAGCAAATACCCCGCGACGACCATCAGCGCGATGCCGACCAAGGGTACCGCAACCAGCCATCCGGCAAGGATCGTGATGAAGATGAGGAAAATCAGCAGGAACGATAGGTCGACCAGCAGCACTACGGTGGTCGACGCGAAGAAGTCGCGAACCAGCTCATATTCCGACA
>DASTDT010000188.1:0-4488 GCA_035710225.1 Sphingomicrobium sp. | reverse complement strand
TTGTGCCTGCTCAACCTGGAGGACGCGATGCAGGGCGGCTTCGCGGGCCGAGCGGCGGTGCTTGCCCACCTCGTCGGGCGGTGGGCGGCCTATTCGAAGGACGGCGACATGGTCGGCGGGGACTTGCCCGGCTGGCTACCCAGCCTGTTCCGCCGCGCCGGTGCGGCGGCGCTGACCGACCGCCGCGGCGAATGCGTCTATGCGGGCTGCCCGCACTATCGAAAATGCTTCATCGAGAAGGCCGAGCGGGCCGGACGCGAGGCGGACCTCGTCATCGCCAATCACGCGCTCGTGATGGTCAATGCCGCGCGCGGCCGGGCCGACGCGCCGTCGCGAATCGTGTTCGACGAGGGCCACCATCTGTTCGAGGCGGCGGATTCGACCTTCGCCGCGGCGCTGACCGGGCGCGAGGCGATCGAATTGAGGCGCTGGATCGTCGGCCCGGAGAACAAGTCGCGGGGGCGCCGCCGCGGGCTTGCGGCGAGGCTGCTCGACGTCGCCAGCTACGACGAGCAGGGCGGCGCGGCGCTCGAAGCGGCGGTCGCCGCGGCACGCGCCCTGCCGTCCGAGGGCTGGACCCAGCGGTTGGCGGATGGAGATCCGTACGGCCCGGTCGAGCGGCTGCTCGGCGAGGTTCGGGGGATGGTCTATGCGCGGGCCAAGGCGCAGGACGCGGGCTACGGGTTGGAAACCGAACTGGCCGAGCCGGACTCGGCGCAGGTCGCGGCATCGGCGGGAGCTCTGGAAACCCTTGAATCGCTGGCGCGACCACTCGCGGCTTTGTCACGGCGGCTCGAAGCGGTGCTTGAGAGCGCGCCGGACTGGCTCGACTCGGCGGCACGGGCGCGGGTCGAGGGCGCGATCAACGGCCTCAACTGGCGGCGCGAGACGCTAGCTTCGTGGATCGCGATGCTCGGCCGGATCGGAAGCGCGGCGGACCCCGACTTCGTCGACTGGCTGGCGATCGACCGGGTCGAAGGGCGAGAATATGACGTCGGGCTCCACCGCCGCTGGCTCGACCCGACCCGGCCGCTGGCGCGCACCGTGCTGGAGCCGGCCCATGGCGTGCTAGTGACCTCGGCGACGCTTCGCGGAAGCGAGGACTGGGTCCGCGCCGAAGAGCGCACCGGGGCTCGACACCTGGCGCGCCCCGCGCAGCGATTCGAGGCGGCTTCGCCGTTCGACTATGCCCGCAATGCGGAAGTGTTGATCGCCACCGACGTCACCCGGGGCGACGTGGCGGCGCTGGCCGGGGCCTATGCCCGGCTGATCGAAGCGGCAGGCGGGGGAACTCTGGGATTGTTCACCGCGATCGCCCGGCTTCGCGCGGTCCACGCACGCATCGCCGATCGGCTCGCCCGAGCGGGGCTGCCGCTTTACGCCCAGCATGTCGACCCGATCGACACCGGGACATTGGTCGACATGTTTCGCGACGACCCGCACGCCTCGCTGCTCGGCACCGACGCGCTTCGCGACGGGGTCGACGTGCCCGGTGAATCGTTGCGGCTGGTGGTGATGGAGCGCGTGCCCTGGCCGCGGCCGACGGTGCTTCACGCGGCACGCCGGATGGCGGCTTCCCGTCAGGCCGAGGACGGCCGGGGCGGCAATGCCTATGACGACCAGGTGGTGCGAGCGCGGCTGGCACAAGCGTTCGGGCGGCTAATCCGGCGCGAAGGCGACACGGGCAGCTTCGTCGTGCTGTCGAGCGCCTTTCCGTCGCGGCTGCTAAGCGCCTTCCCGGCCGGCGCCCCGGTGCTTCGGATGCCGCTCGAGGAAGTGGTCGAGCGGGTGCGCGCGCGGTCAGCCGGCGAGCGCGGCGGCGAGGCGGTCGCGAAGCTCGATCAGGCGACCGTAATCGAATGACTGCGCGGCGCTTGGCGGACTTGCCGGAGCGGCGGGCGGCGGGCTGACCGCCGGCGCGGGCGCAGGCGCGGGGGAGCCGCCGCCCTCCCGGAGCAGCTTCTGGACACCGCGCACGGTATAGCCCTCTGTCCCGAGCAAGCGGTGGATTCGCGCCGCCAAGGCGACGTCCGCGGGCCGATAATAGCGGCGGTTGCCGGCGCGCTGTAGCGGCCGCAATTGCGGGAACTTCGATTCCCAATAGCGAAGGATATGCTGCGGGACGCCGAGCTGGGCCGATAATTCGCCGATCGTGACGAAGGCCTCGGGATCCTTGGCGCCGGTGGCCATCGCCTCGCTAACCGACGATTCGCTCGCGCATGATCTGGCTTGCGCGGAAGGTCATCACGCGCCGCGGCGCGATCGGCACCTCGACCCCGGTCTTGGGATTGCGGCCGACCCGCTCGCCCTTGTCGCGCAGGATGAAGCTGCCGAAGCCCGAGATCTTGACGTTGTGCCCTTCCGACAGGTCATGGCACATGTGGTAGAGGACCCGCTCGACGAGACTGGCGCTTTCCGCCCTCGACAGGCCGAGCTTGCGGTGGACGATGTCCGACAGGTCCGCGCGGGTCAGAGTTCCCGAATGCAGCCCGCTGGTCGACCGGGCAGTGCCTGCGTCCGCCATTATTCGATCCCTTCCCCCTTATGCGCCCCCCAAGACGCGATTTAACGAGCCTAACCAAAAAGTTGCGGCTGGGCAATCCGAGCGTGTGCGAGGCTCCCGCAATCTCAATATCGAATGGCCGCGGCCCCCCAGGTGAAGCCGCCGCCCATCGCTTCGAGCACGAGCAGGTCGCCGCGCTTGATGCGACCGTCGCGCACCGCCGTGTCGAACGCCAGCGGCACCGAGGCGGCCGACGTGTTGGCGTGCTTGTCGACCGTGACGATGACCTTCTCGCGCGGCAGCCCGAGCTTCTTGGCGGTGGCGTCGAGGATGCGCGCATTGGCCTGGTGTGGAACCACCCAATCGACCTCAGCGGTGGACAGACCAGCGGCCCCGAGCACCTCTTCCAGCACTCCGGCGAGATTGACGACGGCGTGGCGGAACACCTCGCGGCCCTTCATCCTAAGCTTGCCGACCGTGCCGGTGGTCGACGGACCGCCGTCGACAAAGAGCAGGTCGTTGTGGCGCCCGTCGGCATGCAGCCTGGTGGCAAGGATTCCGCGCTCCCCTTCCTCGGCCCGAAGCACCAGCGCCCCGGCGCCATCGCCGAACAGCACGCAGGTCGTGCGGTCTTCCCAGTCGAGGATTCGGCTGAAGGTCTCCGCGCCGATGACCAGCGCGCAGTCGGCGGTGCCGGTGCGGATCATCGATTCGGCGACGCTCAGCGCATAGAGGAAGCCGGTGCACACGGCATGGACGTCGAAGGCGACGCAGTCGTCGATCCCGAGCATGGCCTGGACCTTGGTCGCGCTGGACGGAAAGGTCTGGTCGGGCGTGGCGGTGGCAAGGACGATGAGGCCGACCTGCGACGCTTCTAGTCCCGCCATGTCGAGCGCCCGCCGAGCCGCGTCGGCGGCGAGGGTGGCGGTGGTCTCGTCCTTGTCGGCGATGTAGCGCGAGCGAATTCCGGTGCGCTCGACGATCCATTCGTCGGAAGTGTCGACCCGCGTCGCCAGCTCGGCATTTGTGACGCAGTGCCTGGGCAGCGCCGAGCCGCTTCCGGCGATGACGGCGCGGCGGGTCACTTGGCGGACCCGTTGGCAAAGGCGTGGGCGCGGAACTCGTCGAGATCGTCGCCGATCTTGCGGGTGATGTCGTTGGCGATCATCCGCGCCGCGACCTGGATGGCGTTGGCGACGCCCTTGGGAGTGGCGCTTCCGTGGCTTTTCACGACCAGGCCGTTGAGGCCGAGGAAGACCGCGCCATTATGGTTGTTGGGGTCGAGATGGACCTTGAGCATGTGCAGCGCCGGGCGCGACAGAGCGAAGCCGGCCTTGGAGCGAAGCGACGAGGTGAAAGCGCGCTTCAAGAGGTCGGTGACGAAGCGTGCGGTGCCCTCCGCGGTCTTGAGCGCGATATTGCCGGAAAAGCCATCGGTGACGACCACGTCGACGTCGCCGCTCGACAATTTGTCGCCCTCGGTGAACCCGTCGAAGCGGAGCGGTAGATAGTCGGCCTCGCGAAGCAAAGCGGCGGCTTCCTTGAGCTCGTCGGTGCCCTTCAGCTCCTCGGTGCCGATGTTGAGCAGCTTGACACGCGGGCGATCGATCTCGAGCACGGTTCGGGCATAGGCCGCGCCCATGACGGAGAACTGAACCAGGTTCTGGGCGTCGCACTCGGTGTTGGCGCCGAGATCGAGCATGACGAGGTCGGTCTCCCCGAGAGTCGGGAGTAGGGCGGCGAGCGCTGGGCGGTCGATGCCCGGCATGGTGCGCAGCGCAAGCTTGGCGATGGCCATCAGCGCGCCGGTGTTGCCGGCCGACAAAGCGGCGTCGGCTTGGCCGTCCTTGACCGCGTTGATCGCCATTCCCATCGACGTGCCCTTGGCACGGCGGATCGCCTGGCTGGGCTTTTCCGTCGCCGCGATCGATTCGGTCGTGTGGTGGACGGTCACCGCCTGGGCGAGACCCTTGTAGCGGGCGAGC
>DASTDT010000187.1:0-2712 GCA_035710225.1 Sphingomicrobium sp. | reverse complement strand
CGATGGCGAGCGCGGCGTGATCATCAACACCGCCAGCGTCGCCGCCCAGGACGGCCAGATCGGCCAGGCCGCCTATTCTGCGTCGAAGGGCGGCGTGCTCGGCATGGCCCTGCCGATCGCGCGCGACCTGATGAACGACGGAGTTCGCGTCAACACCATCCTTCCCGGCGTGTTCAAGACGCCGATGGTGGCGATGATGCCGCCCAATGTGCAGGAGGCGCTGGGCGCCCAGGTGCCGTTCCCCAAGCGCCTCGGAACGGCCGAGGAATATGCCCGCCTTGCGGTGTTCATCGTCGAGAATGTCTATTTGAACGCCGAGGCGATCCGCCTCGATGGAGGCATCAGGATGGCCCCGCGCTAAGCCGCCCGGCCAAGTAATGGATTACCGCACCCTTCTCGACGCCTGCGCCGTTGCTGCCCGTGCGGCCGGAGACGAGATCCTGCGCCTTACCGAACGCGGCTTCGCGGTCGAGGCCAAGGCGGATTTGTCGCCCGTCACCGCCTGCGACCATGCCGCCGAGGCGATCATTCTCGAAGCCTTGCGCACCGCCGCGCCCGGGGTGCCGGTGATCGCCGAGGAGGAGGTCGCGGCCGGGCGCATCCCTGCCCACGGCGATATCTATTTCCTGGTCGATCCGCTCGACGGGACGAAGGAATTCGTCGCCGGCGGCGAAGATTATACCGTCAATATCGGGCTCATCGTCGGCGGCGCTCCACTGCTCGGCGTGGTCCACCAGCCGGTCACCGGCGTGTCGTGGGCCGGCCTGGTGGGCGAGGGCGCCTTCCGCGAGGGCCCCGTCGGTGAGGAAGGGTCCGCCCGGCGCTCCATCTCGACACGGCCGCTAGGCGAGGAGCGCTCGGCGGTCGCCTCAAAGTCCCATTTCAACCAGGCCACCGCCGACTATCTCGAGGAGGCGCTTGGCATGTGCGGTCACGTCGCAGTCGGCTCGAGCCTCAAGTTCTGCGTGCTGGCGGAGGGGCTGGCCGACATTTACCCGCGACTGTCACCGACCAGCGAGTGGGATACGGCCGCCGGCCATGCCGTGCTGCTCGCCGCCGGGGGGCGAGCCGACGGTCCCGACGGCGCGCCGCTGGCCTATGGCAAGCCAGCCTTCATCAACCGCGGCTTTTGCGCCACTGGCGGCTGGCAGGCGCCGACCGTGGCCCCGTTCCTGCCCGATTTCACTCGTCCTTGACGTTCCAGGGCGCGGTCAGTTTCGCCCATCTCTGGCGATTGGAATCGTCCTTGCCGCGCGGTGGGCCGGTGCGCGGTTTTCCGCCCAGCCCCGCCCGCGCGCGCTGAAGCTCGGCGCGCAGGACGGCGATCCGGATTCGCAGTTCGTCGAGCTGGGCGGCGACGTCAGCGCTCTTTGATCGCGCCATCCATGCCGCCAGAAAATCGGCGTCGACCAGCGCTGCCTCGCAGTCGTCCAGCCATTCCACCGGGTCGAACATTTTCAAAGCTGCCTCAAACGAAATACTCCGCCGCCGTCTCGCGGTTGCACGGCCCGGTTACGGTGCCCATGAAGCTACCACCATTTCGGTGCAGATTTTTCCGGACTTTGCACCGCATTGGTGCCACAACGGACGAGCTCGGTTGTTATGACATCAGAGGTGAGGTCATGGGACTTGAGCAATTTCCATCCGCCGAACAGGTCGAATATGGTGCCGGTCGCCTGGCGCTGTTGATCGGCGACGATCCGGGACGTCTTCAGGATCTGCGGGCGATGCTAGCCCAGACCGGTCTTCGAATGGCCGGCGACAGCGCGAAGGCGGAGGCACCCGACCGTCTCGACCGGCAGATCGCGCTCGGCCTGGCGTGGGCCGATCTCGGCGCCGAGTGGCCCGACGATGCGCTGGTCGAGAGGCTGCGTGTTCTGGCCGACAGCGGCACGGAAGTGATCGTCTCGATCGCCCCAACCCTGATCGACGCCGCCGATGCGGCCTTTGCCGACCGCCCAGTCCAGCTGCTGGTCGACCCTGACATGATCGAGCAGGCGGGCGCACTCTCGCTGGCGCTGAGCGCCACACCCGCCGTCGGCCGGGTCAATGATGTCGGCCGCGACAGTTCCACCAAGCTGCGCCAATTGTCGGACGAGGTTGGCCGAATCGCCGCTTCGTTGGCCCGCCTGTCTACTGCCCCGGACGAACCGCGGCGATCGGCCATCGCGGTGCGCGAGGATGGTCCAGCTCCGACAGTCGATGGCGAGCGTATCCGCGCCGTCATCCGCGCCCGGCGAATGCGCGCGCGCTTCTTCGACGAGGAATTGTTCGCCGACCCGGCGTGGGACATGCTGCTCGACCTGCTCCAGGCGGAAATCGCCCAGCACCGCGTGCCGGTCAGCTCCTTGTGCATCGCCGCCGCGGTGCCGGCGACGACGGCGCTGCGCTGGATCAAGACTATGACCGAGGCCGGCCTGTTCGTCCGTCGCGCCGATCCCCACGACGGGCGGCGGATCTTCGTCGAGCTGGCGCCGCCGGCAAGCGCCGCCATGCGCCAGTATTTTGCCGAAACAGCGGAGGTGGCGGGGATCTAGCCGCGCACCCGATTAAAGCTTGCCTCAAGGAATGGTGGGCGCTGACGGGCTCGAACCGCCGACCCTCTCGGTGTAAACGAGATGCTCTACCAACTGAGCTAAGCGCCCTGTGACCGGACCGCCGATGCCATGAGCGCGGCGCCGCGGCAAGCGCGCGTCGCACGCCGCACCGGCT
>DASTDT010000186.1:0-3372 GCA_035710225.1 Sphingomicrobium sp. | reverse complement strand
GCATCGCGATCGGCGTTCCGGTCGTTTGCCCCTCGAACACGCCCGACAGGATCCGCACCCGGTCCGGTTCGGCGCGCGGCGAGACGCTGGCCGACGTCCCAGGCCGACGGCGGTCGAGCCACTGCTGGACCCACGCTTCGTCAAGCGCCAGGTCAGGCGGGCAGCCGTCGACGACGCAGCCGATCGCAGGCCCGTGGCTCTCGCCCCAGGTCGTCAGCCGGAGCAGCCGCCCGAAGCTGTTGACGCTCATCGGATATCGCCTCCCAGGGCGCGCATGGTGTCCACGAAACCGCGGAAGCTCGTCGCGATCATCTCGTCCCTGTCGACGCTGACCGGCTGCTCGCTGGCCAGGCCGAGCGTCAGGAACGCCATCGCGATCCGGTGATCTCCGCCGGTCGATACGCTCGCCCCGCCCGGCACCGATCCGCGACCGACGATATGCAAATCGTCGCCGACAACCCGCGCCTCGACGCCGCACGCCTCAAGCCCGGAGGCGATCCCCGCCAGCCGGTCGCTCTCCTTCACGCGCAATTCGCCCAGGCCCTCGATCACGCTTTGACCATCCGCGAACGCGCAGGCGACGGCAAGCGCCGGCACCTCGTCGATCAGCGCCGGCACCTCACCCGCGGCCACACGGCAACAGGTGAGCGGCGCGTGGCGGACCCGGATGTCGGCGATGACCTCCCCGGACTGGCGGCGCTCGTTCGACAGCGCGAGGTCCGCCCCCATCCGCTCAAGGACGCGGATCAGCCCTAGGCGAAGCGGGTTGGCCAGCATCCCGGACAGGCGAACATCGGACCCCGGCACGATTGCCGCCGCAACCAAAGGGAAGGCCGCCGACGAAGGATCGCCGCCGATGCGGACCGTCGTCCCGCGAAGTGGCGGCCCGCCGAATTCTCGAAGCATGATCTCGCTATGATCGCGACTCGGCATCCGCTCGCGAATGGTGACCGGCGCCGCCGCGGCCAGCCCGGCCAGCAACAGCGCCGCCTTGACCTGCGCCGAAGGCGGCTCGTTGTCATGTTCGATCCCGCTCAGCCGGACGCCGCGCACGGTCAGCGGCAGCCTGTCGACGCCGTCGATGTCCGCGCCCATTCGCCGCAGCGGCTCGACCAGGCGAAGCATCGGCCGGGCGCACAGGCTCGGATCGCCGGTGAACGTCGCCGTTACGCCGGCCATGCCGGCGACCGCGCCGACCAACAGCCGCGCTGTGGTTGCGCTGTTGCCGCAGTCGATCGGCTCGTCCGGCGATTGCCAATTGCCCCCGGCGATGCGCCAGCGCCCGGCGCCGATGCGCTCGACCGGCCGGCCGAAGGCGCGCAACGCGTCCACCGTCGCCAGCACGTCCGCGCTCTCGCCGAGGCCCTCGATCTCCGTCTCGCCTTGCGCCATCGCGCCGAGGATCAGCGCCCGGTGAGAGCAGCTCTTGTCGCCTGGCACTCTCGCTTCGCCGGCCAGTGGCCCGCTCCGCCGGGCGGTCAGCATCGCATCGCCGTGTCGATCACCAGCTCGGCCTGGGCGGCGGTGAGTCGCGGGTCGCAGGGGAAGTCGGCCATCGGGTCGATCCCGTCGGCCCCGACGCATTCGGCGGCTTCGCCCGTCGTCACCTCGAGGTGCAGCCCGGCCGGCACCACCCCCTCGCTTCGGCAGAGGGCGAAGAACGCCTTCGTCTCGGCCAACATGTCGGCCACCCGCCGCTGCTTGCGCCCGCCTATCCGCCGCGTGTTGCCGTGCATCGGATCCAGCATCCATGCCGCCGCCAGCCCTTCGCTGCGGGCGGCCCGGATCAGGGGGGCAAGGCCGCGCTCGACCGAATCCGCGCCGAACCGGGCGATCAGCAGCAGCCGGCCCGGCTCGCGGCCCGGATCGAGCCGGTCCGCCAGCCGCAGCAGTTCCTCGCTGCCAAGCGAAGGTCCGCACTTCACCCCGACGGCATTGGCGATCCCCGCGGCAAAGGCGACATGCGCGCCGTCCACTTGCCGGGTGCGCTCACCGATCCACAGCATATGGCCCGAACCCGCCCACCAGCGCCGGTCCGGATCGGGGAAGCACAGCGCTTCCTCATAGGCCAGGACCAGGGCCTCATGGCTTGCGAACAGTCCGCTACGGCTTTCCCTCAAATGACGGATCGTTGCCGACGAATGGCGATGGGCCGCGCCCAGCAGCGACGGATCATGGGCCCGCGCCGACTCCTCGAAGGCAAGCCGGTTGATCGAATCGCCGCGATAGACCGGCAGCGAGCGTCCCTCGCGCACCTCCTCGCTCGCGCTCCTCGGCTTGGCGAACTGGCCACCGATCCGGCCGATCGGGACGACTGTTTGCGGCACCCTGCCGGCAAGGCGCCGGATCAGCGCCGCCATCGCGTCCGCCGCCTGCGCAGGATCGGCGTCGAGCGACTCCGCGCAGTCTCCGGCCTGGAGGATGAAACTTTCGCCCCGCGCTGCCGCCGCGCATGCCAGCCGAAGCTCGGCGCATTCCTCCGCCGTCACCAGCGGCCCTCGCTGGGCGATGTCGGCCAATATCCGCTGGGCCGCCGCGGGATCGGCAAAGTCGGGCTGCTGAAGCGCTGGCCGTGCCCGCCAGTCGGACGGCTTCCAGTCTTGGACGGCCACGCTCATCGCCGCCCGTTAGGCCAAAAGCCGGCGTTAGGGGAGGGTGGGCTCCGAGCGGTGGCCGATCGCGACCGGCTTGAACACGATCTTCTCGAGCGCTGCCTCGACCTCCTCGACCTCCAGCTCGAAACGCTCGGCCAGGGCGGCGATGATCGCGGTGACCGTGCTTTCCGGGGTCGACGCCGCGGCGGTAAGCCCGATGATGCCGCTTCCGTCGAGCAGGTCCCAGTCGATCTCGCCTGGCCCGCCCACCAGCTGGACCGCGCCGCAGTGACCCGCCGCCACTTCCGCCAGCCGCCGGGCATTGGACGAGAATTGCGCGCCAGCGACGATCACCGAATCGGCCCGCGCCGCGATCGCTCGGACCGCCGCCTGGCGGTTGGTGGTGGCATAGCAGATGTCGCTCGACGCGGGGCCTGCCAGGTTGGCGAAGCGCCTGCGCAATTCGGCAACGATTTCAGCAGCTTCGTCAACCGCGTAGGTGGTCTGCACGGCAAAAGCGACTGGAACATCGGCTGGTATATCGAGCCGCGCGATCTCCTCCACGCTGGTGATCGTCACCGCCGACCCTTCAGGCACATGGCCCAGCGTACCTTCGATTTCCGGATGCCCGGGGTGCCCGATCAACAGCACCATGCGGCCGTCGCGATAGTGCCGCTCGACCTCGCGATGGACCTTCGCGACCAGCGGGCACACCGCGTCATAGGTGCGAAGTCCGAGCGCCCGTGCGCGACGGGCGATTTCCGGCCGCACCCCGTGG
>DASTDT010000185.1:0-2061 GCA_035710225.1 Sphingomicrobium sp. | reverse complement strand
CAACGCGTGGACCGCCAAGCCCCTCTATCGGGCCGGCGCCCAGGTCGGCACGGCCAAGGTGCAGCTCGGCGACGACGATCAAGTCGCGCTGCTCGCCCCGCGCAACCTTTCGCTGACGATTCCCGCCGGACTGGCTAGCCGCCCGATGGCGATGAAGATCCGCTACAACGGGCCGCTCAAGGCACCGATCGCCAAAGGCGCCCACGTCGCCGACCTCGTCGTTTCTTCGCCCGACACCGGCGAACAGGTGATGCCGCTGATCGCCGCCGAGGCGGTCGATGAAGCCGGTTTCTTCGGCCGCGCGTGGATTGCCTTCAAGCAACTCGTTGGCCTCGCTTGAACATGCCGCGCGGCCGTTTCATCAGCCTGGAAGGCGGGGAAGGGGTCGGCAAGTCGACCCAGATCGAGGCCCTCGCCGAGGCTCTCCGAGGCCGCGGTTTGAACATTGTCGTGACCCGCGAACCCGGTGGCAGCCCTGGTGCCGAGGCCATTCGTCAGCTCCTGCTGGAAGGGGACGACAACCGCTGGAATCCGCGCGCCGAGGCGTTGCTGTTCGCCGCCGCCCGGTCCGACCATATCGAATCGACCATCAAGCCCGCGCTCGAGCGCGGCGACTGGGTAGTGAGCGACCGCTTCCTCGACAGCTCGCTTGCCTATCAGGGGCTGGCCGGCGGTCTCGGCATCGACGCCGTGCGGGACCTCCATCGCTTCGGGAGCCTCGACTTCCTGCCCGACCGCACGCTCGTGCTCCAGCTCGAGGAGGGCGAGGCAGCGGTTCGCGCCCGAGTCCGTGACGGGCATGCCGGCGACCGCATCGGCGCCCGCCCCCCGTCCTATCATGCGGCGGTCGACGCGGGATTCCGCGAAATGGCGGCGCGTGAGCCGCAACGGGTCCGGCTTATCGACGCCAGCGGCCCGGCGGCGACGGTCACCGCGCGCCTGCTCTATGCCCTCGGCGACCTCCTGCCGTGATCGTCGGCCACAAGTCCGCGGTCGGCGCGTTCCTCGACAGCTGGCGTGGCAAGGCGATTCACCACGCCTGGCTGCTCGGCGGACCCCGCGGCGTGGGCAAGGCCAGTTTCGCGCGAGCGGCGGCCAAGCGCGTTCTTGCCGAAGCGGCCGGTCATGTCCCCTCGGGCCACGACCTCGACATCGACCCGCAAATCCCGACCGCGCGCTTCATCGAGGCCGAAGGCGGAAGCGCGCATCCCGATTTTCGCTACGTCGAGCGGGGGCTCAACAAGACGGGGACGGCGCTTGCCCGCAACATCACCGTCGACCAGATCCGCGACCTTGCCGGGCTGTTTTCCGCGACCCCGGCGATGTCCGATTGGCGGGCGGTGGTCATCGACAGCGTCGACGATCTCGAGACGGGGGCCGCCAACGCGCTGTTGAAGCTGCTGGAGGAGCCGCCGTCGAACTGCCTGTTCCTGCTCGTCAGCCATGTCCCGGGCCGGCTGCTTCCGACCATCCGCTCGCGCTGCCGGACGCTTGCATTCCAGCCGCTCGACGACGACGCCATGACGTCAATCTTGGAGCGCGAGCTGCCCGATGAGGGAGCGGACCGCCATCGCGCTCTGATCGAAGCAGCGGGCGGCTCCGCCGGCCGCGCGCTGGCGCTGGCCGCACTCGACCTGGACCCGCTTCGCAAGGAGGCCGTCGGCCTGATGCGCGAGGGGGACCCGACCAATGTCCGGCGGTCGAAGCTGGCATCGGCGCTGAGCGGGCGAAATTCCGCCGACCGGTATGCTGCGTTTCTCGACATCGCACCGTCGCTGATCGCACTCGAGGCGCGGGGCCTGTCCGGGCAAAACCGGCTGAGGGCGCTCGATGCCTATGCCGAGGCCCGCGAACTCGGCCGCCTGGCGCCGCGCCTGTCGCTCGACCCGGCCGTTACCGCCTTCCGGCTGGGTTCGATCCTCGCCTCGGTTGCCGAGCCTTCCGCCGCCCGCTAACGCCAGCGGCGATGGCCGAGCCGTTCTATATCACCACCGCGATTTCCTACCCCAATGGCAAGCCGCATATCGGCCATGCCTATGAAGCCATCGCGGCCGACGTCAT
>DASTDT010000184.1:0-2281 GCA_035710225.1 Sphingomicrobium sp. | reverse complement strand
GGTCAAGATCGCCTTCGGCACCGACGCCGGCGTTTCCAAGCACGGCCGCAACGCCGACGAGTTCGAGCTGATGGTCAAATACGGGATGCCGCCGGCCGAGGCGATCAAGGCGGCGACTGTCAACGCCGCCGACCTGCTCGGCCTTTCGCAGGAAATCGGGACAGTGGAGCCCGGCAAGTCCGCCGACATCATCGCGGTCGACGGCGACCCGCTGACCGACGTGACGGTTCTCAAACAGGTCAATTTCGTCATGGCCCGCGGCGAAATCGTCAAGAACGAGGATTGAGCGGCTTCGTGGGGAAGTCGCTTCACGACGTCGCGGACCCGCGCAACGAGTCGATCCTGATCAACGTCAATGGCGCGCTCAAGCCGCGCGGCGAGGCAGTCGTCTCGGTGTTCGACAGCGGCTTCATGCTCGGCGACGGCGTGTGGGAGGGGCTTCGGGTGCACAAGGGCCGGATCGCCTTCCTCGACCGCCACCTCGACCGGCTGTTCGAAGGCGCCAGGGCGCTCGCCATGGACGTCGGCCTGTCGCGCGAGGAGCTTGTTCGCCGCCTCTATGAAACCCTGGACGCCAACGGCATGGACGAGGGCGTTCACGTCCGGCTGATGGTTACGCGAGGGGTCCGCTCGACGCCCTACCAGGACCCGCGCGTGGTGGTGACTCCCGCCACCATCGTCATCATCCCCGAATACAAGCAGCCGCCGGCCGGGATTCACGACCGGGGCCTCAAATTGTTCACTGTCCACGTGCGCCGCGGCGACCCGGCCGTCCAGGACCAGAAGATCAACTCGCACTCGAAACTCAACTGCATCCTCGCTTCGATCCAGGCGACCCAGGCAGGTGCCGACGAGGCGCTGATGCTCGACCCGCACGGCTTCGTCGCCACTTGCAACTCGACCCATTTCTTCATCGTCCGCAATGGCGAGGTATGGACGTCGAGCGGCAAATATTGTCTCGGCGGGATCACCCGCGCCCTGGTGCTCGAGATCTGCCGCGAGGCCGGCATCCCGGCGCTCGAGAAGGATTTCTCGCTGACCGACGTCTACGGTGCAGATGAAGCGTTCGTGACCGGCACTTTCGCGGGCATCGTGCCGGTGCGCGAGGTGGATGGCCGCAAGCTCGAATGCCGAGGGCCCATGGTCGAGCGGCTGCAGCGCCTCTACGCCGCGCGGGTCGAGCGGGACGTCGCGGAGCATCAGCGTCCGTGACGTTGCGCATCGCCATGTGGTCGGGCCCCAGGAACCTGTCCACGGCGATGATGCGAAGCTTCGGCAGCCGGTCCGACACGTATGTTTCGGACGAACCCTTCTACGGCTGCTTCCTCAAGTCGACCGGCGCCGACCACCCGTTGCGCGAGCAGGTGATCGCGGCGATGGACTGCGACTGGACAAGCGTCATGGCATCGCTTCGCGGCGACCCGCCCGAGGCCAGGCCCGTCTGGTATCAGAAGCACATGTGGCACCACATGACCGGGCCGATCGGCTACGACGATTTTTCCGGCTTCACGCACGCCTTCCTGATCCGCGAACCCGAACGGATGATCGCCTCTTATCTGCGCAAGCGCGAGACCGCGCGGTTCGAGGATTTCGGGCTCGAGCGCCAGGCCGAATTCTTCGAGCGCGAGGCCGAGCGTCTCGGCAGGGCGCCGCCGGTGATCGATGCCAATGATGTCCTCAGTGATCCGGAAGGCGTGCTGTCGAAGCTGTGCGCAGCGCTCGGCATCCCGTGGGACCCGGCGATGCTGCGCTGGGAGCCCGGCCGGCGCGCGACCGACGGCCCATGGGCCCCGCATTGGTATGGCGCGGTCGAGGCGAGCACCGGCTTCGGGCCGCCCGAGACCGGCCCGGCCGGGCTGCCCGACGGAGCACGCCGCCTCGCGGAAAGGTGCCGGCCCTCCTACGAACGCCTGGCGGCCCACCGAATTCGCGCCTGAATCGCTAGTTCCGCTCGAATGTCCCTGTCAGCTGGGCTACCCCAATCTGGTGTTGCCGCGCTTGTCGCTCGAGCTGCTCGACACTGGCATCGGGCGCGAGATCGAGGTTCTCGACATCGAGCGCGTAGAGCTTGAAGTGATAGCGATGCGGTCCGTGTCCCTGGGGCGGGCACGGGCCGCTATAGCCCGACCTTCCGAAGCTGTTGATCGACTGCTTCCCGATCGCGTGGCCGGCAGGCACCGACCGGGCGGTCGATGGAATGTTGTAGGCGCCCCAGTGGTGAAACGTTCCGCTCGGCGCATCAGGATCGTCCATGACTAGCGCGAAGCTCTTCGTGCCCGGC
>DASTDT010000183.1:0-2173 GCA_035710225.1 Sphingomicrobium sp. | reverse complement strand
AGCGTTGAGCTTCGATATTGGTGATTATGTCGTCTACCCCAAGCACGGCGTCGGCCGCGTGGTCGAGCTGCAGAGCACCGAAATCGCCGGCACCACCCTGGACCTCTATGTCCTGCGCTTCGAGAAGGAGCGGATGACGCTCCGCGTCCCCGTCGGCAAGGCGGATTCGGTCGGCATGCGCAAGCTGTCGAGCGACAAGACGATGAAGGACGCGCTGGAGACGCTGAAGGGCAAGCCCAAGGTCAAGCGCACCATGTGGTCGCGCCGCGCCCAGGAATATGAGGCCAAGATCAATTCGGGCGACCTGACGTCGATCGCCGAAGTGGTCCGCGACCTGTTCCGCCCCGACGACGCGCCCGAGCAGAGCTATTCGGAGCGGCAGATTTTCGAGGCCGCCTCGTCGCGCCTGGCGCGCGAATTGGGCGCCATGGAAAAGACCGACGAAAAGGGCGCGCTGGCCAAGCTGCTAGAGATCCTGAACAAGGCCGCGCTCATCCACCACAAGAAGACCGAAGACGCCTGATCCGTCTTCCTGGTCCGTTACACGAAGGGCGCTTCCGTAAGGAGGCGCCCTTTTCGTTTGCGCGCCCGCCCGATGCAGTGTATTAGGTATGCAACACGCTTGGACGAAAGGGAATCCGTATGCGCCGTACCCTCATCACATCCGCAACCGCGCTGGCCCTGGCCGCATGTCACATCGGCGGCCGGGCCGAGACCCGCGAAGCCGGGCCGGAAACCAGCCGCAACTACCAGGTCGGCCAGTTTGATCGGATCGAGGTAATGGGACCCTATGAAGTGGCAGTGACGACCGGCGGAGCGACCCAGGTCGCGGCGAGCGGCGGGGCCAATCTGCTCGACGAAACCGACGTGATGGTCAAGGACGGGGCGCTGGTGATCCGGCCGAAGAAGCGCAATGGCGTGCGCTTCAACTGGCGGAATGGCAAGGCGCGCTTCGCGGTCAATGTCGCGGCGCTGCGCGGGGCGGCGATCGCCGGGTCGGGCGACGTTTCGGTCGACAAGGTAAGCGGCGACTTCGAGGGCGAGGTGGCGGGCTCCGGCTCGATCGGCATCGGCGCGATGAGCGGCGGCCGCACCAGCATTGAGATTGCCGGGTCGGGCGAGTTCACCGGATCGGGTCAGGTCGATTCCCTCGACGTCGAGATCGCCGGGTCGGGCGACGTCAACCTCGCCGGCCTTACCGCCAAGACCGCCGACATCAGCATCGCCGGGTCGGGCAACGTCCGAGCCAACGCCAGCGACACCGCACAGGTCAAGATCATGGGATCGGGCGATGTCGAACTCGGCGGCGGCGCCAAGTGCACGGTCAAGAAGGCTGGCAGCGGTAACGTCCGCTGCTCGTAAGGCCGCGATGCGCCGCGCTTAGGCTTTGTTAACCATAAGCGGGGACAAGGACGGCATGCGCATCCATGCTTTCCTTGTCGCCGCCGCGCTCCTCGCCGCGCCAGTCACTGCCGCCGACCGCAATTTCGGAGTCAGCGGGTTCGACCGGGTTCGGCTCGACGGCGACTATCGGGTGACGCTGACGACCGGCATCGCCCCCTTCGCCAAGGCGAGCGGGGACCGCCGGGCGATCGACAATCTTTCGATGCGGGTCGAGGGGCGGACATTGGTCGTCCGCTCCGGCCAGTCGGGCAATTGGGGCGGCTATGCCGGCGCCCAGAACGGCCCGATCACGATCAGCATCGGCACCCATGACCTCACCGCCGCCCAAGTCAACGGCGGCGGCTCGCTCGCCATCAACCGCGTCGAAGGACTCAAGTTTGACGCCTCGGCGATGGGCGCTGGCGCGCTCGCGATCGACGATGTCGCTGTCGACCAGTTCAGCGTGGTGCTGGCCGGCGCAGCCAGCGCCCGGCTGGCGGGCAAGGTCGGCAAGCTGACCGCGCTAGTTCGCGGCACCGCCGTGCTGGACGGCGAAGCGTTAAACGCCAAGGACTCGACGATCGTCGCTGAAGGGCCGGCGGTCGTTCGCCTGACCGCCACCGAAACCGCCAAGGTCACCGCCGCGGGAGTCGGATCGGTGAGCCTTAGCGGCCAGCCGTCGTGCACGCTGACATTGCGCGGCTCCGCCTCGGTCACCGGCTGCAAGGAACGGGCGCGCTAACGCTCGACCCGGCCTCTCGCCAAACCATTCAAAACGGACACTTTTTCA
>DASTDT010000182.1:0-13849 GCA_035710225.1 Sphingomicrobium sp. | reverse complement strand
CTCGGATTCTCGATCGCGTCGGTGAGGCCGCGGCCGGGCTCGAGGTCGAGCGCCAGGGCGCCGGTTCCGAAGTGCACGTCGAGGTCGAGCAGGGCGGTCGAGCGATGGGCCTTTTCGCCGAGCAGCCAGGCAAGGCTGGTCGCCAGGGTCGAGGCGCCGACTCCGCCGCGAACGCCGATCACGGCGGTCATCACGTGCGGCTTGTCGACCTGGGCCTCGCCGCGCGGGCCGCTGAGGATCGACTGGGCGTGCGCGAAGGTATCGCGCAGCTGGTCGACCGTGAATGGCTTCAGGAGATAGTCGTGAATGCCGCTGGCGACGAGGTCGCGGTACAGGCGGACGTCGTTGACTCCGCCCGCGGCGATGACGATCGTCCCCGGCTCGCACACTTCGGCGAGGCCGTTGATGTCATTGAGCGGATCGGCGCTTTCGCTGAGGTCGACGAACAGGATGTTCGGGCTGGCCGACACCGACAGCGACTGGACCGCGTTGCGAAGCCCGCCCTTGTTGACCTTTTCCGGCGACCACCCATGCTCGACCGCCACCGGCCGAAGCATATCGGCAGTCGCGTCGTCGCAGACGAAGGCGGTGAAAGGATCGCGCAGACCGGCGCGCGCCTGGAACGGAGCGTTCATTATTTATCCCCCGACTTGGTCGACTCTTCGTTGAGCGGACGCTTCTGCTGGCCGTCGACGATTCCGGTCAGCGGCCAATCGCGATACATCGCGATCGCCTTGGCTCCGGCGAAACCGTCGCTTCCGGGAAGGTCGGACCGGCCGTGCACAAGATCCTGCGGATCGGCGATCATTGCCGCCAGATTGCCGTTCACCGCGCAACCGTAATTAGGCATCGTGCGGTTGGCGTAATTGGGCTGGGACGCGCCCTGCCAATTGGGGCAGGTGGGCATCGTCGCGCGGGTCCGCGAGACGATTACGCGGACCGCGCCCGGGTTCATCGCGCCGGGTGTCACCGGGGCGCCCTCGCTGAGCAGGACGCCGTAGCGGCCGGCCACCTGCGCGACGTCCTGGCGGGCAGCGCCCGCCATGTCGCCGGCGACGTAGACGCGGTCCCCGAAATCGAGGTTGAGGCCGTTGAACCAGGCGTCGAGACGGGCTTGTTCGAACGACGGCAAACGGCCGTCGGGCGCGGACGCGTCGAACACATAGTCCGAGCGCAGGACGACCGGCACGTTGACCGATTCCACTCCGCGGCGGGGATCATCCTTCGCCGAAGCCGGGGTCGCCGCGATCGTCGCCAGCAACAGGATTGCAAATTTGGTGCGCATCATCGGTTCCTTCGGGCTTACATCTTGAATCCGGGCGCGACGGCTGCTCCGCCGGCCGGAGCCGGGGCTGGAGCGGGGCCGGAAACGCCCTTGTAGCTCTGGCCGCCGAACACCATCTGGCCGGTGGTCGGAGCGCGATACCCATCGCTCGGAAGCGCGAGCTGGCCGTTGACCGGGCGCACCAGATACGGGGTGACGATGATCACCAGCTCGGTTTCGGCCCGGCGGTAGCGGGTCGAGCGGAACAGCGCCCCGAGGATCGGGATATCGCCCAGGAACGGCGCCTTGTTGATATCGTTGGTGTTGGCGTTGCGAAGCAGGCCGGCGATCATGAACGACTGGCCAGAGCCGACCTCGACGGTGGTCTCCGCCCGGCGCGTGGTCAGCGCCGGGATGATGAACTCGCCAAGCCGCACGCTGCCCTCGTTCGACAGCTCGCTGACTTCGGGGCGGACGCGCATCGAGATGCGGCCGTCGGTGAGGACGATCGGGGTGAAGGCGAGGCCGACACCGTATTGCTTGTATTCCACCGTCACCGCGCCGAGCGAACTCGAGATCGGGACCGGGAATTCGCCGCCGGCGAGGAACGAGGCGGTCTCGCCGGAAATGGCGGTTAGCGTCGGCTCGGCGAGCGTGGTGACGAGACCGTCGGTCTCGGCGAGGTCGAGCGACCCCAGGATGTCGAGGCCGAACAGCTTGCCGCTGCCGGTCAAGGTCGAGCCGATCGCGCTGCGAATCACTCGCGCGGGGGCGCAATCGGCGGTGCAATCGAGCGGGGGCAGGCTGATTCCGCCGCCCTGGGCCACTCCGAACTGGAAGCCGCTGGTCGAATCGCTGGTCAGCAGGTTGACCCCGAGCTGCTTGGTCAGGGTGCGGTTGACCTCGGCGATGCGCACCTTCAGCGCGACCTGAAGCGGCGTTGCCGACCGCACCCGGCTAACGACCTGGGTATTGGTGCCGACATAGGCCTGGACCAGGCGCTGAGCCTCGGCGATGTCCTCGGGCGAGGCCACCGTGCCGGTCAACAGCACGAGATTGTTCATCGGGGTCGCCTGGATCGACGCTTCCGGCATCGCCATGCGCAACATCTCACCGACCGACCCGAGGTTCGAGCCGACCCGGACGGTCGAGGCATAGACCACCCGGCCGTTGGGGGCGGTGGCGTAGATGGTGGTCTCGCCTGCGCCCTTGCCGAAGATGTACAGCTGGGTCGACGAACGGACCTGTACGTCGGCGATCGTGTCGTTGGCGACGAAGACGTCGCTCATCGGCGCCGGCAGTCGGACCAACGTTCCCGTGCCTTGGCTGAGGTTCAAGGTTTCCGACGGCCTTGCCGCAACCGGCTGGGCCATCGCCGGGGCCGGGGCGAGGGCGGTTCCGAGGCTCAAGGCCGTGGCCGCCATCGCCATGCCCAGGCGGGCGCGACGGATTTTGATGAAACTGGTCATGTTAGCGAGCTCCCACCGGAACGACGGTGACGTTATTGCCGCGTGAAATCCGCACCACCGGCCCGGTCGGGACAGGGGCGCCGCCGACGGTGCGGACCGCGTCGGCGAGATTATTGACCGCGGCGACGCGCTGGTCGGCGGCCTCCTTGCGGGCCGGGACGGTGCGGCGCTGGAAGCGCGACACGTCGCCGCCGGTGGTGTAAGTGGTAGCGTTGTCCGACGGACGGTTGGCGACTGCCAGCAGCATCTCGCGCTCCTGAGCCGGGTTGGCGCCCTCGGGCAGCTTGACCTCGCCGCTGGCGACGGCCCGCTCCAGCTCGGCGGCGTTGTCGGCGATCGAGCGGAGCGACAGCGACAGCATTCCCAGCGACTGAGCCACCGCGATCTTTTCGGCGATGCGCGGGGTCGCTTCGATCGTCACGCTGGTCGACAATTTGGCCTCGGTCTCGCCCTCTTCGTTAAGCGAGTCGATGCGCTGGTCGACGGCGAGCACGCGCAGATTGCGGACAATCGTTTCGGAAACTTTGAGCGGGGGGCCATCGCCGCCGCCGGTGACTTCCTGGGTCAGCACCATGTCGACGCGGTCGCCCGGGAAGACGAAGCCGGCGACTCCGGTGGTGGCGGAAACCGGGACGGTGACGGCGCGCATGCCCGGGCCGAGCGCCGCGGCGAGGAAGCCGCGGTCCTTCGGGCCGACTAGGGCGCCGCGAGTGATCGGCTGGCCGGCGGTGATCGGATTGCGAACGACCGTGCCGAGCAGCTTCGACATGTCGGCGTCGGACGAGCCTTCGGTGTAATAGGCTTCTTGCATCAGCTCGCTAGGCCACGGCTGATAGGTGAGGGCCTCCTGGTCGATGATCGTTCCGACCGGGAGCGCCTTGCGGGCGACCAGGATCTTCGGACCGACCGGCACCGCCGGAGCAGCCGACGCCTGGTCGGCGCCCCCGCCGGTGAACATATTCTTGGCCATGACCGCGGTAATCACCGCGATGACCAAGGCTCCGACGAGCAGTGCGACTTTCTTGACGTCCATGGCGACCACGCCTCCCCTAGAGGGTTCCCTCAATGATCCTGATCAATCAGGCAAAATGGTTAAGAAACCGTTGGGCGAGAACGGCCAAAGCGCCGATTGCAATGGCCACGCCGTACGGCACCTCGGGCCTAGACTTGGGCTGACCCTCGGCGTCGACCTGCCAGGCGGGCCAGCGCTTGTGCGCGAGCATCACCACCAAAGTCAGGATTCCGCCGGCGACCGACATGTAGACGAGGAAGCGCACGGTTTCGCCGGGCGCGAACCACAGGGCCAGCGCCGCGGCGAGCTTGACGTCACCGCCGCCCATCATGCCGATGAAGAAGGTCACCGCGAGAAGTGCGAACACCGCCAGCGCGACCCCGACGCGAATCGCCGCGTCGGGCCACAGCGCGAGGTCGGTCGACCACCAATAGGCCAGCGCCAGCAGCGCGACAGCAACATTGAGGCCGTTGGAAATTGTGAAGGTGCGAACGTCGATCACCGCCGCGACCACCAGGATCACGGCGAGCACCGCTGGCAGCAAGAGGGTAATCGGGTCGTTCATCATCGCCACCCCTAGACGGCGGGCTTTTACAAACCGTAACCAGCGGGCCGCATGGAGTCCTTCGACATCGTCATCGTCGGCGGCGGAATCGCCGGCGCAAGCCTTGCCGCCCGACTGGCGGGGGACGTCCGCGTGCTGCTTCTGGAGAGTGAGGATTTGTGCGGCCGCCATGCCACTGGCCGCTCGGCGGCGTTCTGGCAGGCGAGTCTCGGCGGAGCGAGCCCGGAACGGCGCCTGAGCCTATTGTCCAAGCCGATGTTCGATTCGGGCTGGCCGGACAGCCCTGTGCCGTTGCTACGCACCCGCGGCGCGGTCCACCTGACCGGGCCGTGCGGCGAGGCGTTCGGGGCGCAAGACGACCTCGAGGGCGCCGACCGTCCGCTTCATCTTGACCGCGCCGCACTCGACCGGATGATCCCGGGCCTTCGCGAGCAATGGACCGGTGCTTTCTACGAAGCGAGCTGCGCCGATATCGACGTCGCCGCGCTCCACGCCGCCTGCCTCGCCACCGCTCGGCGCTCCGGCGCGGTCATTGCCACCGGCCGCGAACTCGGCGCCGCCACCCATGACGGCGAGCGCTGGATTGTCGACGAAGCCGCCGCCGCGCCGGTCCTGGTCAACGCCGCCGGCGCCTGGGGCGACGAGGTTGCGCGCCGGGCCGGGGTCGATCCGCTCGGCCTTACTCCGCTTCGGCGGACGGTGGTTCAGCTTCGAGTTCGCCGCGACGGCCTCAAGCACTTGCCGTTCGTGACCGACCTCCACGCCAGCTTTTATTTCAAGGGGGAGGGCGATCACAGCCTGTGGGTGTGCCCGCTCGACGAGACCCCGGTCGAGCCATGCGACGCAGCGCCGGAGGAAATCGACGTCGCCGAGGCGATCGACCGATTCGAGAAAGCCGTCGACTGGCCGGTCGAAGCGGTTGAGCGGAAATGGGCAGGCCTTCGCACCTTCGCCCCCGACCGGGCGATGAAGTTCGGCTTCGATCCGACCGCGCCCGGCTTCTTCTGGTGCGTCGGCCAGGGAGGGATGGGCATCCAGACCGCGCCGGCCGCGTCCCTGCTATGTGCCCGGCTGATCCTTGGCGAGGCGCTCGGCGAGGAACTTGCGGGGCTCGATCCGTCCGATTTCGCCCCGCGCGCGCTGCGGGGCTAGCGCCTCTTCTCCGCCTCGGCGCAGGCCAGAGCGTCGGCGCGCTCATTCTCCGCATGGCCATTGTGCGCCTTGACCCAATGCCACGCGACCCGGTGCGGCTCGGCGGCGTCGAGCAAGGCTTGCCACAGCTCCGCGTTCTTGACCGGCTTGCGGTCCGCGGTCCGCCAGCCGTTCCTGCGCCAGCCGTGGATCCACTTGGTGATCCCGTCGCGCAGATAGACGCTGTCGGTGTGAAGCTCGACGCGGCACGGCCGCTTGAGCGCATTCAGGGCCTCGATCGCCGCCATCAGCTCCATGCGGTTATTGGTGGTCGGCGATTCGCCCCCGGAGATCTCGCGCTCGCGGCCGCCGGCAACACGCAGGATCGCCCCCCAGCCGCCGGGGCCGGGATTGCCCTTGCATGCGCCATCGGTGAAAATCTCGACCTCGGGCAGCTCGGCCACTAGGCGACCAGCTCGCGCGGAAGCTTGAAGACCATGTTTTCCTCGACGTGCGCCGCTTCCGCCTCGCTGACCTCGAATCGCTCGCCGAGCGCATCGATCACTTCGCGCACGAGCTGCTCGGGCGCCGAAGCTCCCGCCGTCACGCCGAGCACTCTGGGCTCACCAAGCCAGTCCCAATCGATGTCCGACGCTCGCTCAACGAGCCGCGCCGGGACCCCCAGCCGCTCGGCGGCCTCGACCAGTCGAAGCGAATTGCTGCTGGTCGGCGCACCGATCACCAGCATCCGCTGGCATTGCGATGCCATTTGCTTGACCGCGCCCTGGCGGTTGGACGTGGCGTAGCAGATGTCCTCCGCCTTCGGACCCCGGATGTCGGGGAAGCGCGCCCGCAAGGCGGCTATGATCTCCGCCGTGTCGTCGACCGACAATGTGGTCTGAGTGAGATAGGCCAGCCGCTCGCGTCCCGCAGCATCGAACGCTGCCACGTCGGCCAGGGTCTCGACCAGGCTGATCGCTCCGTCCTCCACTTGGCCCATCGTCCCGATCACCTCGGGATGGCCGGCGTGGCCGATGAACAGGATATGGCGATCGTCCTCAATCAGCCGCTGCGCCTGGCGGTGGACCTTGCTTACCAGCGGGCAGGTGGCGTCATGGTAATCGAGTCCGCGCGCCCGGGCTTGGGCCGGAACGATTTTCGGCACGCCATGGGCGCTGAACACTACCGGGCGGCCGTCGGGCACCTCGTCGAGCTCGTCGACGAACACCGCGCCGAGCCCGCGCAGCCGATCCACGACGAAGCGGTTGTGAACGATCTCGTGGCGGACGTAGACCGGCGGCCCGTGGCGCTCGATCGCCAGCTCGACAATGGTGATGGCGCGGTCGACCCCGGCACAGAATCCGCGCGGGCTGGCGATCAGTACGTCGAGCTTGGGGCGGGCTTGCGGCATGAGCGTGCATGTAAGCGTTCGCTTGCAGGGAGCCAAGGCGCTTCCTATGACGAGCGCCAACCCGTCGCGGCCCCCGGTCCGCTTTTCTCAAGGAAGTCGACGCCTGTGAACCTGCGCTATCTGTCGATCCCCGTTCTCGCTCTGTTGATCGCCGCCTGCTCGCGCGAGGGGAGGCTCGGCGAAGGGGGGATCTACGTCGTCCGCTCGTCCTGCCCGCAGCCGGGGATTCCCGCCGGCACCGGCGACATCACTTTGTTCGACCCGGTTGGAAGCACCGATAGCCGGGCGATCGATGTCGAGGCGGCGATCACGAACCTGCGGGTCGTGTGCGACGAAAGCGGCGACCAGGTTCTCTCGACAGCCGCATTCGATGTCGTCGCCACCCGCCGCGACGCGGGACCGGCACGCCGGGTCGTGCTGCCGTTCTTCAACGTCGTCATGCGCGGCGGCAACAGCGTCGCGGCCAAGCGGGTCGGCGCCGTCGCGCTCGACTTCCCGGCCGGGGCGGTGCGCGCCCAGACCAGCTCACGGGTGGCAGTCTCGGTCCACCGCGGCGCGGCGTCGTTGCCGCCCGAGGTTCGCGCCGAACTCAACCGCAAGCGGAAGGCCGGCGATCCGGACGCCGCGGTCGACCCGATGAGCGATCCCGCGATTCGCGACGCCGTTGCCCGGGCAACGTTCGAGCATCTCGTCGGCTTCCAGCTGACCGACGAGCAGCTTCGCTACAACGCCACGCGCTAGTGCGGCGCGCTTTGCGCGCGCGCGCCCGCGAATCGTTTGACTTGGGCTTTTGGCGCGGCCAAGGCTGGCCACGTCCCGCGCCTACAGGCGCGACGACCGCGCGGGAGAGGCCCGCCGTCGTCCCTTGCGGGACTATGGTGGGCGCCGAAGGAGCAACCGCCCCCGGAATCTCTCAGGCAAAAGGACCGCGCGGGCCTTTGGACAGTCTGGAAAGTGCCTTCCGAAGCTTTGGCAGAGGAGGGCCGCCGAAGGGGCAAAGCTCTCAGGCACCAAGCGACAGACGGGGGTGGTGACGACCGGCGCTTTCGGGCGTTGGCACGTCATCGCCACTTGTCGCTAGGGAGCGTGCCATGAGCCGAGACGTCCACAACGGCCCGACCGACGACCACCAGGCGCGCGGAACGCCCTACAGCGGGGACTCCGAGGGTGGCGAAGACGCCGCGCCGGCGCCGCTTTCCACCCTCGCACTCGATGGCTGGCACCGCTCAAAGGGCGCGCGGATGGTCCCGTTCGCGGGCTACGAGATGCCGGTCCAGTACGAAGGCGTCATCGCCGAGCATCAGTGGACCCGCACCAACGCCGGCCTGTTCGACGTCAGCCACATGGGCCAATTGCTGTTCTATGGCGACAATGTCGCGGGAGCGCTGGAGACTCTTCTCCCCGGCGAATTGCAGGCGCTCAAGGACGGGCGGCTGCGCTATTCGATGCTTCTCGACGAAAATGGCGGGATCATCGACGATCTCATGGCGACGCGCCGGGACGATCATTTCTACGTCGTCGTCAACGGCGCCACCAAGGCAGGCGACATCGAAGAATTCGAAAAGCGCCTGCCGCGCGGAATCGTGCTCGACCATATGAAGGAGCAGTCGCTGCTCGCCCTTCAGGGGCCACAGGCTGCGGCGGTGCTCGACGGCCTCGCGCCCGGCGTGGCTGAATTGTCCTTCATGCAGGGCGCGATGTTCCGCATCGCCGGTCAGCCGGCGTGGATCAGCCGCTCAGGCTATACCGGCGAGGACGGGTTCGAAATTTCGGTCGCGAGCATGGCGGTCGAGGCGGTCGCTAACGCGCTCGTCGGCGACCAGCGGGTCCGGCCGATTGGTCTCGGCGCCCGCGATTCACTTCGCCTCGAAGCGGGCCTTCCGCTCTACGGACACGACCTTGACCGCGAGACCACTCCGGTGATGGCGGGGATCGAGTTCGCCATCGGCAAGCGTCGCCGGGCCGAAGGCGGCTTTCCCGGCGCGGCGCGAATCGTCGGCGAGATCGACAACGGCCCGATCAGCAAGCGGGTTGGCCTCGCCGTCGACGGCCGCCAGCCGGTGCGCGAGGGCGCCCTGGTTCTCGACCGCGAGGCCAATGAGGTCGGCAAGGTCACCAGCGGCACTTTTTCGCCGACCCTCCAGCGGCCGATCGCCATGGCCTATGTGCCGCTGGCGATGGCCGAGCCCGGCACCCAGGTGAAACTCGGCCAGCGCGGCAAGCTGTTCCAGGCCGAAGTCACCGCCATGCCGTTCGTGCCCCACAATTATCACCGCAAACCGCAAGGAGCCTGAAGCGATGAGCCTCTTTTTCACCGGCGAGCACGAATGGATCCGGCTTGACGGCGATGTCGCCACGATCGGCATCTCGACCCACGCCCAGGAAGCATTGGGCGACATCGTCTTCGCCGAGGTCCCCGACACTGGCCGCTCGCTCAACAAGGGCGACGAGGCGGCGGTGGTAGAATCGGTCAAGGCGGCATCGGACGTCTATGCGCCAGTCGCCGGGGAGGTGGTCGAGGGCAATCCGGCCCTGGCCGACAATCCGGGCCTCATTAACCAGGACCCGGAAGGCGAAGGCTGGTTCTTCAAGATGCGCATCGCCGACCCGTCGGAGCTCGACGGGCTGATGGACGAAGCGGCGTATCGCGAGTGGGTGAAGACGCTCTAGTGCGAATTCTGACCGACCCTCCAGCCTCGACCAGCCAGTGGGACGCGGACGACTACGCCCGGGTCGGCGGGTTCGTGCCCGCGCTGGGAGCCGCCGCGCTCGAGCTGCTCGACCCCCAGCCGGGCGAGCATATCCTCGACATCGGCTGCGGCGACGGCACCCTGACGCTCGAGATCAAGCAGCGCGGGGCCGATGTCGTCGGCATCGATACCAGCCTGTCGATGGTCGCTGCGGCCAAGGCCAAGGGGCTCGACGCACGGTTGATGGATGCCGCCGAGCTCAAATTCTCCGAGGCATTCGACGCCGCCTTCTCCAATGCCACGCTGCACTGGATCCTGGCCAAGGACCGCGCCGCCCGGGCAATCTGGTTCGCATTGAAATATGGCGGGCGCTTCTGCGGCGAGATGGGCGGGGATGGCAATCTCGCCCGGTTGCGCGAGGCGCTGGACGACGTGCTCGTGCTGCGCGGCTACGGCCCGCCGACCTATGCCGCCAACTGGTATCCCTCGGTGGAGGAATTCACCGCCGTCTATGAAAGCGCCGGATTCCGTGACGTCGACGCGCGGTTGATCGAGCGTCCGACCCGGCTTGAGCACGGGGTCGCCGCCTGGGTGCTAACGTTCCGCGCCGGCTGGCTCGATCGCGCCGGGGTGCCGGCCGACGAGCGCCAGACAATCGCCGACGCCGTCGCCGACCGTGCCGGGACCGACATCGCCGACTACGTGCGCCTGCGCTTTACGATGAGGAAGCCATAAGACCATGCGTTACCTGCCCCTCTCCGAAGCGGATCGCTGCGACATGCTTCAGGTGATCGGAGCCTCGTCGGTCGACGAGCTGTTCCGCGACGTGCCCGAAGAGCTTCGTCTGAAGGGGCCGATCGACGGCCTGCCGATGCGCGCGTCGGAACAGTCGGTCGAGCGCCACATGAGCGCATTGTCGCGCAAGAACATGGTCGCCGGCGACGTGCCCTTCTTCCTCGGATGCGGCGCTTACAAGCACCATATCCCGGCGAGTGTCGATCACCTCATCCAGCGCGGCGAGTTCCTGACCGCCTACACGCCCTACCAGCCAGAGATTGCCCAGGGCACGCTGCAGGTATTGTTCGAGTTCCAGACCCAAGTCGCGCGGCTTTATGGCTGCGAGGTGGCCAACGCCTCTATGTACGACGGCTCGACCGCCTGCTGGGAAGCGATCGGAATGGCCGGGCGAGTGACCCGCCGGAAGAAGGCGGTCATCTCGTCAGGGCTGCATCCCCATTATGTCTCGGTGTGCAAGACGATGGCGAAGTTCACCGGCGACACGTTGGAGACCGCCGAGCCGAGGCTGGAGGCGGCGACCGACTTCGACTCGCTGGCCGCCGCCATCGACAGCGACACCAGCTGCGTCGTCGTCCAGTTTCCCGACATACTGGGCCGCATCGGCGACCTGTCGCCGCTCGCCGAGGCGGCGCACGCCAAGGGCGCGCTGCTGGTCGCCGTGGTCACGGAGCCGGTGGCACTAGGGCTGCTCAAGCCGCCGGGCGAAATGGGTGCCGACATCGTCGTCGGCGAGGGTCAGTCGATCGGCGTCGGGCTTCAGTTCGGCGGGCCCTATGTGGGCCTGTTCGCGACCCGCGAAAAGTTCGTCCGCCAGATGCCCGGTCGGCTCGCAGGGGAAACGGTCGATGCCGAGGGCAAGCGCGGCTTCGTGCTGACCCTGTCGACCCGCGAGCAGCACATCCGGCGCGAGAAGGCGACCAGCAACATCTGCACCAACAGCGGGCTCTGCGCGCTGGCGTTCAGCGTCCACATGACACTGCTCGGCGGGGCCGGCCTGACCGCCTTGGCGCGGCTCAACCATGCGCGCGCCACCGCGGTCGCCAAGCGGCTTTCGGCGATCCCCGGCGTGCGGCTGGTCAATGACAGCTTCTTCAACGAATTCACGCTCGAGCTTCCGGTCGAGGCTCGGCCGGCGGTCCACGCCATGGTCGAGAAGGGGGTTCTCGGCGGGGTCTCGCTCGGGCGGCTCTATCCGGGTGTCAAGGCGCTCGAAAAGGGCCTCGTCATCGCCGTCACCGAGACTGCCAGCGATGCCGATATCGATGCCCTTGAATCCGCTCTTACGGAGGCCGCGAAGTGACGAGCCCGAACCCAACCGGCTGGCGCCCCGCAGCCCCCGAACCGGAAATCGCTTCGGCGGCCACCACCACCGGCAATCGCGCCCTGATGCTCGAGGAGCCGCTATTGTTCGAGATCGGCCGGACCGATCGCACAGGCATCGATATCGACCACGTCGATTGCGACCCCGCGCGCCTTGCCGGGCTTGAGCGGGGGACAGTCGACCTGCCGGGTCTCAGCGAGCCGGAGACGGTTCGACACTATACCCGCTTGTCGCGCCAGAACTATGCCATCGACCTTGGTCTGTTCCCGCTTGGCAGCTGCACGATGAAGCACAATCCGCGCCTGAACGAGAAGGTCGCGCGGCTGCCCGGTTTCGCCGACGTGCACCCCTTGCAGCCGCAGGAAACGGTGCAGGGCGCGCTTCAGGTCATCAACGAGCTCGCCTTCTGGCTGCTCGACCTCACCGGAATGTACGGGGTCGGAATGAGCCCCAAGGCGGGCGCCCACGGCGAGCTGTGCGGCCTGCTCTGCATCCGCGCCGCGCTCGAGGCGCGCGGCGATGCGCGCGAGGTCGTGCTGGTTCCGGAAAGCGCCCACGGCACCAACCCCGCGACCGCGGCCTTCTGCGGCTACCGCGTGGAAAATATTCCGGCGACGAAGGAGGGGCGGGTCGATCTGGACGCGCTCAAGGGCCGATTGGGTCCCGACGTCGCGGCGGTGATGATCACCAACCCCAATACCTGCGGTCTGTTCGAGCCGGAGATGAAGGCGATCAGCGACGCGGTCCACGCCGCCGGCGGATTCGTCTATTGCGACGGCGCCAATTTCAACGCGATCGTCGGCAAGGTCCGTCCCGGCGACCTCGGCATCGACGCGATGCACATCAACCTGCACAAGACCTTCTCGACCCCGCACGGCGGCGGCGGGCCAGGCTCCGGCCCGGTGGTTGTTTCGGAGGCCTTGGCGCCGTTCGGACCAATACCCTATGCCGCACGCTATGTCGACGGCACCTACAAGTTGGTCGAGGAAGAAAGCGCCGGAGAGGAGCACCCGCAGACGTTCGGGCGGATGACAGCCTTCCACGGTCAGATGGGCATGTTCACGCGCGCGCTGGCCTATATGCTGAGCCACGGCGCGGACGGGTTGAAGCAGGTCGCCGAGGATGCGGTGCTCAACGCCAATTACATCCTTCGCAGCCTTGAGGACGTGCTCGACGCGCCGTTCGCCTTCTCGGGCCCATGCATGCACGAGGCGATCTTCAGCGACAAAGGATTCGCGGCAGGCTTTTCCACGCTCGACGTCGCCAAGGCGCTGATCGACGAGGGTTTCCACCCAATGACCATGTATTTCCCGCTGGTTGTCCACGGGGCGATGCTGATCGAGCCCACTGAAACCGAATCGAAGGCTGGGCTCGACCAGTTCATCGCCGCGCTGCGTGGGATAGTGGAGAAGGCGAAGGCGGGCGATCCGGATCTCAAGGCCGCACCGGTTCACGCTCCGCGGCGCCGGCTCGACGAGACCCTGGCGGCGCGCAAGCCCGTGCTGGCCTACCAGACGCCCGCGCCCGACGGGGCCGGGGCGGCGCCGCTGGCGGGGGGCGGATGATGAGCTGGGACGGCGCGTTCGCGGCGGTCAATGTCGTCGCGTTTGGCGGCTGGCTGCTGATCGCGGCCGGCCCGCGCGGGCCGAAGACGATGGCGCTCGTGCTTTACCTGGGCGTGGGCCTGTTGTGCTTCAGCTACGCACTGATGGCGGTCGGTCTGCACAGCGGCTTGTTCGAAGCGAACCGGCTGCCCGGAGCGCCGCCGGCCAATTTGCTCGACTACAACATCGCCGGGCTTCGCAACCTGTTCCTGAGCGACGGAGGCCTGGTGCTCGGCTGGACCCATTACCTCGCGTTCGACCTGTTCGTCGGCCAGTGGATCGCAAGAGACGCGGACAACAAGGGATTTTCGCGGTTGGTCCAGCTTCCGATCCTGTTTCTGACGCTGATGCTTGGTCCGGTCGGACTATTCGTGTGGCTGATCGTCCGCGAGCGGCGCGCTCGCCGCGCCAATGGCTGAGCCCAGCCTGCCGCCCTACACGATGCGCGACCTGGCTGCCGGAGCCAAGCGCCGGGCGCCCGCCGCCGCGCGCAATGTCGAGCCGATAGGCGATGTACTCGCGGGGTGGCTGCCGCCGAGCGGACTGGTGCTGGAAGTGGCCAGCGGGACCGGCGAGCATGCGCT
>DASTDT010000181.1:0-11775 GCA_035710225.1 Sphingomicrobium sp. | reverse complement strand
AATCCGCGACCGACTGGAGTCGATCAAGGTCGGCGACCCGCGCGACAAGGACAATCGCATGGGCGCCCTCGTTTCCGTCGCCCAGCGCAAGGACGTGCGCGCCCAGGTCGAGAAGCTGCTCGGCGCCGGCGCGCGGATCGTGTCGGGCAACCTCGAAGCCGAGGCCGGGCCGGAAGGCGGCGCTTTCATGGCCCCGATCCTGCTCCGCACCGACGACCCGTGGGGGACGAGCGCGGTCCACGACGTCGAGGCGTTCGGTCCGGTCTCGACCGTCATGCCCTACCGCGACCTCGCCGACGCAGTGGCGCTGGCCAATCGCGGAATGGGCAGCCTGGCGTTGTCTCTGTTCACTTATTCGCCCGACTCGGCGCGCGAATTCATCCAGGGCGCTGCCGCATTCCATGGCCGGATGCTGGTCATCACCCGCGACAATGCCGCCGAATCGACCGGCCACGGCTCGCCGCTTCCGGTGCTCGTCCACGGCGGCCCCGGCCGCGCCGGCGGGAGCGAGGAAATGGGGGGCATCCGCGGGGTCAAGCACTACATGCAGCGCACCGCCATTCAGTCGACCCCGGCAATGATCGCGGCGATCACCGAGCAATATATCCCCGGCGGGCCCAAGCACATCGTCGACGCCCACCCGTTCCGCAAGCGGATGAGCGAGCTTGCAATCGGCGACACGCTGAGGACCGCGAGCCGAACAGTAAGCATCGCAGACATCGAGCATTTCGCCGAGTTCACCGGCGACAAGTTCTACGCCCATATGGACGAGAAAGCGGCCAAGGCCTCGCCGATCTTCGAAGGGCGGGTGGCGCACGGCTATCTCATCCTGAGCTTCGCCGCCGGCCTGTTCGTCGATCCCGATCCCGGCCCGGTGCTGGCCAACACGGGCCTCGAGAATTTGCGGTTCCTGACCCCGCTGTATCCCGGCGATTCGATGCGGGTCGAACTGACCGTCCGATCCAAGTCGTTGAAGAGCGAGGACACCGGCGTGGTGCGCTGGGCGGTCGAGATCTTCAACCAGAAGGACGAGCTGGTCGCAACCTACGACCTGCTGACGGAGAATATGCCCTGATCATACGTTGACATGGAGAACCTGAAGGAGGGCTCCAATGAAAATCAGCGAAGTGATGACGAGCAGCGTCGAAACGGTCAGCGCTGACCAGACCGCGCGCGAGGCGGCGAACTTCATGCTGCGCGCCGATGCCGGGTCGATCCCGGTTTGCGACGGCGACAAGGTAATCGGAATTATCACCGACCGTGACATCGCGGTGCGCGGCGTGGCCGAGGGGCACGGGCCCGACACGCCGGTTCGCGACCTGATGAGCGACGGGATTATCTGCGCTCACGAGGACGACAATGTCGACGAGGTCGCCAAGCGGATGAGTGACGAGCAGGTCCGCCGACTGCCGGTGCTCGATTCCGACGAGCGGCTGGTCGGGATCGTCAGTCTCGGCGACCTCGCGCGCGGAACCCCGGGGGAAACTGCCCACGAGGCGCTCGAGGGCGTCAGCGCGCAGGGCGGCCAGCACCAGCAAGGCTGACATGAAAAGGGCCCGGAAATCGAATTTCCGGGCCCATATTCATTGAGTTTCTTGCCGTTCAGAGGCCGGCGATGGCCTTATCGACCAGCGCCTTGTCCGACCCGGCATCATGCTTTTCGGCGACGAGCCTGGCCGCGGCGGCCGAAGCGGCCCTAGCGGTGGTGGCGCGAATGTCGGCGATCGCGGCGCGCTCCTCGGCAGCAATCTTGTCTTCGGCCATTCGCGAGCGGCGCTCGACGAGGGCCTTGGCGTCGGTCTTGGCCTTGGCGACGATCTGCTTGGCCTCGGTCCGGGCCCGCTCGACCATCGCGGCGGCCTCGCCCTCGGCGGCGCGAGCCTTGGATTCATATTCGGCCTTGAGGGCCTCGGCATCCTTGCGCAGCGATTCCGCCTCGGCGAGCTGGGCGCGAATGCCGTCGATCTTTTTGTCGAGCGCGCGTCCGACCGCTGCCGGCACCTTCTTCCAGATGAACAGCGCGAGAATGGCGATCATCGACAAGGCGACCCACTGGGTCGGGTCCATGCCGAGCGCTGACGGCTCGGCGTGAGCCACGGCTTCGCCATGCTCCGCGGCGGCGGCGGCAAGCATCAGCTCAAGCATCGGCCATGACCTCCTTCACCGCTCGCGCCGAATCGGCCTTGCCGACCTCGACGCCGGCGACCTTGCGGGCAATCTCGGAAGCGAGGTCGGCCGCGGCCGCCTCGATGTCCTTGACCGCCGCCTGGCGCGCCGCGCGGATTTGCGCTTCGGCCTCGGCGATCTTCGCACCGATGGCCGAATCCGCTTCTCCGAGGGTCTTTTCGGTCGCCTTGGCGCCGTCGTCCTTGGCCTTGCCGGTGAGCTTGGCGGCTTCGGCGCGGCTGGCGTCCATCTGCGTCCGGTACGCCTCCTCCACCGCTTCTGCTTCAGCCTGGGCGGCTTCGGCTGCGGCGAGATCGGCGGCGATGCGCTGCTCGCGCGATTCGACGGTCGACTGGATCTTGGGCAGCATGCCCTTGCCGATCGCGAAATAGATCACGGCGAGCACCAGCAGCAGCCAGAAGAACTGGCTGTTGGCGACCTCGGCGAGCTGATTAAGTTGAGGCATGGTCGTCCCTTGCCGCCGGCCTGAATTAGACGGCGTAGAGGATGATCATCGCCACGGCGAAGGCGATCAGGCCCAACAGCTCCGCAGCGGCGAAGCCGATGAACAGGCGGCCCTGCTGGCCGTCGGCCGCGGCCGGGTTGCGAAGCGCGCCCTGAAGGAACGAGCCGAACACCGTTCCGACGCCGGCTGCGGCAGCGCCGACTCCGATTGCGGCGAGACCGGCACCGATGACCTTGGCTGATTCGAGATCCATGTTCGTAAACTCCCGTGAAGTAAGTGGCTTAGTGAAGGTTGACCGCGTCATTGATGTACAGCGACGTCAGCAGAGCGAAGACATAGGCCTGGATGGCGCACACCAGAAGCTCGAGCGCGCTCACACCGGCGATGAACACGAACGACAGCGCCGAAATGCCGAGCGACATCGCGCTTCCCGACTGGATGCCCTGGATGATGAAGTAGGCGAACACCTTGATCAGGATGTGGCCGGCGATCATGGCCACGAACAGTCGCAGCGCGAGGCTGAACGGGCGCACCAGGAACGACAATAGCTCCACCAGGAAGATGAAGGGGATCATCGGCTTGGGCGTGCCGTGGGGGATGAACAGGCTGAAGAAGTGAAAGCCGTGCCGCGCGAAGCCGACGATGAGCACGATCGAGAAGCTGATGATCGCCATCACGCCGGTGACGGTGAACTGGCTGGTGACGGTGAAAGGGTGGACGCCCGGGATGATCCCGAACGGCATCATGCCCATCAGATTGGCGAACAGGATGAAAATGAAGACGGTGAACACCCAGGGGACGTACTTGCGCCCCTCCGGCCCTACGTTGGCGTCGAGCATGTCGGTGATGAAGCTGGTCACTCCTTCGACCGCCATCTGCCAGCGGCCGGGCACCAGCTGGCGCTTCATCCCGCCCATCATGAAGGCGTAGATGGCAGCCAGCACGATCAGCATCCAAAGGGCGCTGTTGGTGAACAGGAACGGGTTGCCAGCCTCCGCCGCCCCGAACAACGGGTCGATCTGGAACTGGTGCATCGGGTCGATCTTGATCTCGGCCGCCACTACTTCACTCCGCGACCCGTCTTGGGGTCCTGCTTCGCTGTTCTCAACACTTCCCGGAAGGCCAGGCCGAACCCGAGAAACATCAGCCCGAGGGTGAACCAGGGCAGCGTTTCCGCATATTGGTCCACCGCCCAGCCGATCAGTGCACCGCCAAGCGGATAGCCGATCAGCACCGACAAGATCCGCGATCCGGCCGAGCGGATGACGCGCTGCGATTCCGCAGTATGGCGCCGCTTCTCCTCGGCCGCTTCCTCCGCCTTGATCCGGTCGAGCCGCGTTTCGAGCGACGTCAACCGTTCATCCTTTGGAGAATGCGGTTCCTGGTCGGTCCCGTTCGCAACCATGTGCCCTTTTCTCCCGAATGTGCGCCGCCAGCCGTGGAAATTCCGGACCGGGCGTCGTTAGGCAAGGAACATGGCGGCGATCAGGCCCGCCAAGGCGCCGCCCCTTTATGAAGGGGGCCGGGCCAAGTCAACCGCCCGCGAGCCGCGCGGCCGGCAGCTTAGCCGCAATAGTCGGGGACCGGCGCGGACTGGCCGGCGGAACGGCGCCGCCATTGGCCGTCGGGCAGCATGTAGGGCTCGCCGACCGCCACCCGGGCGAGCAGTTCGCAGCCCGCGGTTACGCCGACGTCGCCGGGCGCCACGCCGCGCCTTGAAGCGAGTTGGCTGTAGAGCGCGCGGCGCTTGATGTTGACCGCATTGACCTGGCTGCGGACCAGTGGGCCGGCCGGCTGGGCAAGGCCGAGATAGCCGTCGAAGCGCTCACCGACCTGCCCTGCTGCGCGCGCCGAGGCCAGCGCCGGCTGGGCGGAGGCAGGCATGGCGACGAGGGTCAAGGCGGCCAGGAACAGCAGCGGCTTCATCACTGCGGGGTCCCGCCGGTCGGCTGCTGCGGGAAGGCGTCCGGATTGTCCTTGATCAGCTGGTCGACGTCGCGCTGGAGGCGAACCAGCACCTCCTGCTCGATCTTGACGTTGAGGTTGATCTCGATCGGCTTGTCGGGCGGACGGACTGTGACGCAGCTGGCGGTCGCCGGCAGCAGCAACAGCGCCGCAGCCGCCATCCTTACGCGGTTGGAATCGGCTTGGGTCATTGGCTTGGCTCGCTTTCGTTCTCGTTCTCGGCGGGGGGCTTAGTGGAAACCTCGATCTCCTGATTGACGGGGGTCTGGGTCTGGGTCTGGCTTTGCTCGCGGCGACGGACCTCGGTCACGATCCCGGGAATCTGATCGATCGGCACGGGAAGTACCTCGCGGATCATGTTGCGCGGATCGCGGATGCTCTTGGCGGTCGCGATCAGCGCACGAAACGGTCCGCGGATCGAGACATTGAACTTGAACGGAATCTTGCGGACCAGCGACTTCACCAGCCGCTGCGTGCCGGTGGCGTTGGCAAGTGCCACCTGGTCGATGGTGAGGCCGGCCGCGAATTCGCCCGCGAGATCGCCGTCGAGGCGGATGACCATGCGCGAGAAGCGAAGTGATTTCAGCGCATCGAAGGCGAGACCACCCATCAGCCCGAGGTTGGCCCGGCTGACGGCGCCTTCGTAAGACAGGGTTCCGCCGCCGGCCCGGCTCTCTAGCCGGCCGCCGACGATCCGGCCGCCGTTCTCGTCGAAGATCATCGGCAGCACGCCGTCGAAGATGCCGCTCGCCTTGATATCCTTGAACTGGAGCGAATCGACGAACGTCTCTGCATTGAAGCCGACGACGGTGAAGGTCAGTCGTTTGGCGGTCGGGCGGTTGAAGTTGAGGATGGTCTCCTCGAGGATCAGACGCCCGCCCATGAATGGCCATTCGCCGCGCTCGATCCGGACCAGCCGGCCGGGCAGCAATTGGTAGCGGATCTGGCCGCCGAGCACCTCGATACCGGGGTTGAGCGCGGCAATCGTTGCAACCTGGCCGGGCGCAGTCTCGAGCTTCAAGAGGTCGGTAAAGCGGATCGTTGTCGACAGGCCGGTGACCGGGCCGAAGGCGGCTGCAAGGTCGAGGTCGCGGGTGGTGAACTCTCCGCCCGACGTGACCGTGCCGTCGCCGCTCCAGGCAATCCGCCCCTGGCCGCTGACGGTGCCGTCGACGAGCGCGACGATGCCCTGGGTCAGGCGCGTTAGGTCGGTCGGCTGGAGCCCGTTCACCGCAAAATCGATCCCGGGCACGTCGATCAGCGCCTCGCCGCTGCCATTCGACAGGCGATGGTCGATCGTGACGTTGGCGACCCGGACACCGCTTTCAGGGTCGACCAGCGTTCCGCCGGCATCGATCCGGTTGTTTGCGAGCCGGAATTTGAGGTCGTTGCTTCGAAGGGGATAGAAGCGCGGGTCGGGCGCCATGTCGGTGACCGTTGCGGCGCCGTCGATGGCGAGCGAGCTTCCGCGGAAGGTCCAGCGGCCGGCGGCTTCGCTAAGCTTGATCGGCACTCGGCCGATGATCGCCTGCGCGCCAGCGAAATCGCCGGTCACCCGGCCGCCACCGAGATTGCCGTTGAGCCGAGCCGCTGTTATCCGCACCGGCGCTTCGGACTTGCCCATCCGGATGGCGAGCTCGCTCGCCGTGAAGCGGTCGGCGGCGCTGAGCACGGCCTGGACGGCGGTCAACGCGAACGGCGAACGGCCGAGCCGGCCGGCAAGCCGCAGGTTGCGGGTCGCGGCTCCGACCTGGATCGGGCCGGAGCCGCGCTTGGCGACGATCGCGCCGCGGATCGGGCACAAAGGCACGCTTGCCGCGCCGAGCCGAAGCGCGCCGGCGGTGAGCGAGGCGAAGCGCGCATCGATGCAGCCGCGGCCGATGAGGAAACCGCCGGCGGGCCCGCCGATCCTCCCCTCGATCGGAAAGCGGAGGCCCGTCACTCGCCCACCGGGGATGGGCCCGTCAAGGATCGCCACGGTTTCGAGCTCGGTCGAGCCGTCGGCCTGGCCGTCGAACCGCACCGGCGCAAGCGCGAGACGGGCGTTTCCGACGACCAGCGGCTGGATTCGCGCTTCGCCGCTGAGCGGTCCGCCGCCGCGCGGCTGGCTGAGCGCGATGTCGGCGCGCGGCAGGCCCCCGCCGCCGGTCGCGATGCGCCCGTCGATCCGGAGCCGGCCGCTCGGCCAGTAATAGGTAATCCCGTCGCCGCCGCCGACCAGCACCCGGGCGCCGTTGGGGCCTCGGGCGTCCGCCGAACGAATGCGAACTGCGCCGCCGCCGCGGACATTCACCATTGTCAGTGCGCCCGACGCGTCGAATCCGGACGCCGTCCGGCGAAGCGCGGCGGCAATCGATTGCGCGATCGGCGCCAGCGGCGTGCCCTTGGCGCCCTCGAACGGTCCGGCCAGCGCCCCGATCAGCGGGGCCGCCAGAGCCGCACTGTTGGCGTTGTACCTGGCGGTCACCGACAAATTGCCTTGCGCCGGCCACAGCCGGTAGCGGCCCTGGAGCCGGGTCCGGTCGGCGAAGATCGCCGCCAGGCGGGCGCGCTGGGCCGACAGGTTGAATTGCCCGGCGGAGTCCTTGGCGGTGCCCTTGAAACTCAATGTGCCGCCAAGATTGGCCAAGCCATTGTCACCGGCGGTCAGGGTCCGGACGGCAAGACGTCCGCGCCCGTCGAACGCGTCGAAGCCCTCGCTGAAGCTGCTGTCCATGTCGAGCCGGGGTTCGACCAGCATCATTCGGCTTTTCGGGCAGTTGACGGCGTCGGCGGAGAACGGGCCGCGCACCCGCGGCCGCCGGGCGACGACGGTGAGCGCGACCGAGGCGCGCATCCCGTCGAGCGCGCAGGCGCCCATGCGCAAGGGTCCCGCCGCGGCGCCAAGCCGGCCCTTGAAACCGCCGGTGAGATTGCCCGAACCGGCGACCGCGAAACCGAGCCGGCCGTAAGGCGTGGCCAGAGCAAGCGTCGAATCGGCGATATCGACCGAAATATCGGGCAGCCGGAACGGCTCGCCGCTGGGCGGGGGTAGCAATTTGTCGACCTCGCCCCAGGTCACCCGGCCGCTGTCGAGCAGACGGCCGCGAAGGCGCACGCCGCGGGCCACGATGCGGTAAACCTCGACGCTTCCGTCCCAGTTGAAGCGCATCTGGATGCGCGCGTAGCGCGCAGTGAGGTCCGGCCGCGCGGGATCGCCGATGGTCACGTCGCGGATGATCTGGTTGTGAAGGCCGATGCGGTCGATGGTGTAGGTGGCGCGAACGCCGCGCTGCTCGAGCTCGCGCTCGATGAACCGCTCCGCGATTGGACCGCGCGCGAACCAGCCGACGACCAGCAGGACGAGCAGGCCGGCCAGGAGAAGGGTGGATACGAAGCGCAGCCGGGAGCGGCGGGTTACCGTCTCCGCGTCACTGGCGGGCGCGTAATCACCCTCCGCTCGCTCATCGCGCCCTATTGCCATTCCGATCTAAACCCGCTGCGGTTGCTGCCGTTCCGTCTCCGATACGGTTGGCGTGTTGCGCGCGGTTACGCCTGACCCTAGCGTGATGGCAATGGACCAGCCCGCAACCGACGGTTCCGGCCACCGCGCGCGCCTCAGGGAACGCCTGTTCGAGGGCGGCGAAAAGGCGCTGCTCGACCATGAGCTGGTCGAATATCTGCTCGCTCTCGCGGTTCCGCGCCGCGACACCAAGGCAAGAGCCAAGGCGCTGGTCGCGCGCTTCGGCGGGATCGGGCCGCTGCTTGCCGCCGATTCCGACACGCTCCGGCGCGAGGGGCTTAGCGACGGCATGGTGGGCGCGCTCAAGATCGCCGAGGCGGCGGCGCTGCGGCTGCTGGAAACGAAGGTCGAGGGCCGGCCGGTGCTATCGAGCTGGGACGCGCTCGGCGACTATCTGCAGGCGGCGATGGCCCATTCACCGGTCGAGCAGGTGCGCGTCCTGTTCCTCAACGCCAGGAACATGCTGCTCGCCAACGAGGCGATGTGGACCGGAAGCGTCGACGAGGCGGCGGTCCATGTGCGCGAGGTGATCGCCCGGGCCATCGCGCTCGGCGCCACTGCGCTGATCATCGTTCACAACCACCCGTCGGGTGACCCGACGCCGAGCCAGGCCGACATCCGCCCGACGCGGGACCTGATCGAGGCCGGCAAGCATATGAAGATCGCCGTCCACGACCATGTCATCGTCGGCGCCCAAGGGCGCAGCAGCCTGCGCTCGCTCGGGGTGATTTGAACCGCGGCGACGGCTCTGCTAGCCGCCACGCCATGGTTCCCCGCTATTCCCGCCCCGCAATGACCGCCATCTGGTCGGCCGAAAACCGCTACCGCATCTGGTGGGAGATCGAGGTGTTCGCCGCGGAGGCAATGGGCAAGGTGGGCATGATCCCGGCTGAGGACGCCGCCACCATCCGCAAGGCCTATGATTCCGGCGTGCTCGGCGACATCGACGTTCCGGCGATTGATGCAATCGAGGCGGT
Organism: Sphingomicrobium sp.; assembly: GCA_035710225.1. Classification (GTDB taxonomy): domain Bacteria; phylum Pseudomonadota; class Alphaproteobacteria; order Sphingomonadales; family Sphingomonadaceae; genus Sphingomicrobium. The sequence goes on along the minus strand of DASTDT010000181.1, from coordinate 2,699 downwards.
GACCAGGCATGACGTGATCGCCTTTCTGACCTGGGCCGGTGAGAAGCTCGGGCCGGAGCGGCGCTGGCTTCACCAGGGGATGACCTCTAGCGACGTCCTCGACACGTCGCTGGCGGTGCAACTGAAGCAGTCGGCGGACTTGCTGCTTGCCGACATCGACCAACTTCTGGACGTGCTCAAGCGCCGTGCGCTGGAGCACAAGCTGACCCCGACCATCGGCCGAAGCCACGGAATCCATGCCGAGCCGGTGACGTTCGGGCTGAAGTTGGCCCAGGCTTATGCCGAGTTCGACCGCAACCGCGCGCGGCTCAAGGCGGCGCGCGAGGATATCGCCACTTGCGCGATTTCCGGGGCGGTCGGCACTTTCGCGAATATCGACCCGACGATCGAGGCGCATGTCGCGGCAGAGCTGGGCCTTACACCTGAGCCAACCTCGACCCAGGTCATCCCGCGCGACCGGCACGCGATGTTCTTCGCGACACTGGGTGTAATCGCCTCTTCGATCGAGCGGCTGGCGGTCGAGATCCGCCACCTTCAGCGCACCGAAGTACTGGAGGCGGAGGAATATTTCGCGCCGGGCCAGAAGGGCAGCTCGGCGATGCCGCACAAGCGCAACCCGGTGCTGACCGAGAATCTGACCGGACTCGCCCGCGTGATCCGCTCGGCGGTGGTCCCGGCGATGGAGAATGTCGCCTTGTGGCACGAGCGCGACATCAGCCATTCGTCGGTCGAGCGGTTCATCGGCCCCGACGCCTGCATCACGCTCGATTTCGCGCTCGCCCGGCTGACGCAGGTGATCGACAAATTGCTGGTCTACCCCGAGCGGATGATGCGCAACATGGACCGCATGGGCGGGCTCATTCATTCGCAGCGCGTGCTGCTGGCCCTGACCCAGGCCGGGCTAAGCCGCGAGGATGCCTATGCGCTCGTACAACGCAACGCGATGCGCGTGTGGGACTCGGACGGCGAGCTGCAATTGCTCGACCTGCTGAAAGCGGACCCGCAAGTCACGGAAAAGCTGGGCGAAAGGGAACTCGAGGCGCTGTTCGACCTCGATTATCACCTCAAGCGCATCGACACGATCTTCGATCGGGTGTTCGGCGCCTAGCGCCGGCGCGCCGAGCGAAGCTCGTCGTAAATTCCGCCGACGAAATCGTCGGGCTTGATGAAGCCGTCCGAGGCAACCCGGCCGGCGTAGGCAGCAGCGGGGCGCGAAGCGATCACCGCGGCGCGGCTCCGGCCGGCGCGGAGCTGGGCGGCGACCTTCGCGCGAATGTCGACCAGCATGTCGTGATAGGCCTGCAACTCCGCCCGTGTCGCGACCGGGCCGTGGCCGGGAATGACCTTGCCGCCTGGCCGGACCAGGCCCAGCCCGCGCCGGGCGGCGGCGATCACCCCGTCGATTGACCCCCCGCTGTCGCGATCGATGAACGGCCAGGTCATGCGGTGGAAGAAGGTATCGCCCATGTGCAGGACGTTGGCCTTAGTCCAATAAACCAGCGAATCGCCGTCTGTGTGGGCGTTGGGGACGTGCACCACCTGCAGGCGGTCGCCGTTGAGGTGAAAGCTGATGTCGCGGGTGAAGGTGATCACCGGCAGGCCTGCCTTGCCAACCGCCTTGATCGTTCCGAAACGCGGGCTCACCGTATCCACGGCCAGGCGTCGCCGGACATTATCCTGGGCGACGATGACCGTGCCCGCCTTGCCCAGCGCTTCGTTGCCCCCGGTGTGGTCGAAATGCCAATGGGTGTTGACCAGAAACGCAATCGGGTCGGGATCGACGCTTCGCACGGCGGCGATGATTTTGGGCGTCAGCGGTGCGTATTGGTCGTCAATGAGGACATTGCCGTCCTCGCCGTGGCTGAGGCCGATATTGCCTCCGGCGCCGAACAGGACGGACACCCCGGGAGCGACCCGCTCCACCTTGATCTCCACCTTCGAGAAGTCCTGCTGCGCTGCCGCAGGCGCACAGGCCGCGGCGAGCAGAAGGGTGGCGATGATCCGGCGCATGGAATGTTCTCCCCTGTGATAGCGGAAGCCTAAGCCATACCACCCGGCCGGGTCTATTGGCCCAGTGCTTCTTTGATCCGCGAGAAGAAACCCTTGGAGGCCGGGCATTCCTCGCCGGTCTCGCTATCCTGGAACTGCTTGAGAAGCGCCTTTTGCGCCTTGCTCAGACGGGTCGGGGTTTCGACCAGGATCCGGGCGACGAGGTCGCCCCGCCCGCGCCCGCGAAGGACGCTCATCCCGGCACCGCGCTGACGAAGCATTTCGCCCGATTGGGTTCCGGCGGGGATTGCCACTACGACCGGCTTTCCGTCGATGCCCGGAAGGGTCACGGAGCCGCCGAGCGCGGCGGTGGTGAAGGTCACGGGGCATTCGGCGACAAGGTTGGTGCCGTCGCGCTGGAAGATCGGGTGCCGCTTGATGTGGACGAATAGGTAGAGGTCGCCTGCGGCGGCGGCGCGAAGGCCCGCCTCGCCCTCCCCGCTGACCCGGATGCGGGTGCCCTCGTCGACCCCGGCGGGGATGTCGACGCTGATCTTGCGGCGCTTGAGCGCGCGGCCCTCGCCCTGACATTCGCCGCACGGGTCGGCGATCATCTCGCCCGCCCCAAGGCAGGTCGGGCAGGTCCGCTCGACCACGAAGAAGCCCTGCTGGGCGCGCACCTTGCCGGCGCCGCCGCAGCCCCGGCAGCG
>DASTDT010000180.1:0-2244 GCA_035710225.1 Sphingomicrobium sp. | reverse complement strand
GCTCCGCGATCATCCCTTCGCCGCTCATGCCTGCGCCCCTTCGCGGTCAAGCCCGAAGGCGTCGTGAAGCAGTCGCACGGCAAGCTCCATCTCGTCCTCTTTCAACAAGGCGCTGACCTTGATCTCGCTGGTCGTCACCGCCAGCAAATTGATTTCGCGCTTGGCCAGCGTATCGAACATCCGCGCGGCAAGCTCGGGGTTGGAGCGGATGCCGACCCCCACGATCGACACTTTGGCGACCGCATCGTCGGTGATGATCTCGGTGAAACCGATCGTCTCGCGCGCCGCCTTCAGGGCCGCCGCCGCCTGCGCCAGGCTGGCGCGCGGAACCGTGAAGTTGAGGTCGCTGCGGCCTTCCCCGGCCGTCGCGGCGTGGACGATCATGTCGACCGGGATTGCGGCTTTGGCGAGCGGTGCAAGGGCCCGCGCCACCGTCCCCGGCCGGTCTGCGATCTCGGTCAGCGTAATTCGCGCCTCGCCCCGGTCGGCGGCGATTCCGGCGATTGCGTTGCGTTCCATGTCTTCTCCAAGTTCGGCGACGATCTCGGTCCCCGGTACATCCTCGAACGCGCTAAGCACGCGCAGCGGCAAGCCCTCGCGCATCGCCAGCCCGACGCTGCGCACCTGCAGCACCTTGGCGCCGACCCCCGCCAGCTCGAGCATTTCCTCGAACGTGATCTGGGTCAGCTTGCGCGCATTGGGCACGATCCTGGGGTCGGTCGTATAGACCCCGTCGACGTCGGTGTAGATGTCGCACCGGCTGGCCTTGACCGCCGCCGCGATGGCCACCGCGCTGGTGTCCGATCCGCCGCGGCCAAGCGTCGCCACCCGCCCGTCCTCGCTCACCCCCTGGAAGCCGGGGATGACGCAGATCGTGCCGCCCGCCAATGCTTCGTCGAGCATCGCGCTTTCGACCCCTTCGACCCGGGCATTGCCGTGGATCCCGCTTGCCCGGATCAGCTGCCATCCCATGAAGCTGCGCGCGTTCACGCCCATGTTCTGCAAGGTCATCGCCAGCAGCCCGGCCGTCACCTGCTCGCCCGAGGCCACCACGACGTCATATTCATGCGGGTTATGGATGGCGGCCGCCTCGCGGCAGAATTGGACCAGCCGGTCGGTCTCGCCGGCCATCGCGCTGACTACCACCAGCACCTCTGCGCCGGCCTCGGCCTCTTTCTTCACGCGTGCCGCAACGCTGCGGATGCGCTCGATCCCCGCCATCGACGTGCCGCCGAACTTCATGACGATACGGGGCATGGCGCGCGCTGGCTTCCTTGGTTGAACGGCGCCGCCCTGTTAGGAGGGCGCCATGGCGACGACAAGTATCCGCCCCGACGAAGCCGCCCACTTCGGCGCAATGGCGTCCGACTGGTGGGACGCGGACGGCAAGTCGGCGATGCTTCACCAGCTCAATCCCGTGCGCCTGGCCTACATCCGCGACCGCATCGACCAGCATTGGCAGGCGGACGAATGCGCCTTCAAGCCGCTCGCCGGCAGATCAGCGCTGGATGTCGGCTGCGGTGCCGGGCTGCTGGCCGAACCCCTTGCCCGGTTGGGCGCGAAGGTTACCGCGATCGACGCCGCGCCGGAGCTGATCGAAGTGGCCAGGGCCCACTCGGCGGCCGTCGGCCTCGACGTGGATTACCGCGCCTGCGCGATCGAGGACCTTTCCGGTAGCTTCGACCTCGTCACCGCGATGGAGGTGGTCGAACATGTCGCCGACCCGCGCGCCTTCGTCGCCAGCCTCGCCCGGCGGCTCGCGCCCGGCGGCCTGCTTATCCTGTCGACCCCCAACCGCACGGCCTGGTCGCGGTTGCTGACGATCACGTTGGCGGAGGGCGTGGGCCGCATTCCCAAGGGCACTCACCGCTTCGAGGACTTCATCACGCCTGAGGAGATAACGGCGATGATGGCCGAGGCCGGGCTGGTGGTGGACGACATCGAAGGAATTGCCGTGTCGCCGATGAAGGGTCTGCACTTGAGCGATGACACCAGCCTCAATTATTTGGTTTCGGCCCGCCGTTCCTAGGCCGCCATCAACGCTCCACGAAACACCGCTTCCTCCAGCACCTGGCCAGCGCCCAGCGCAACGCAGTGGAGCGGGTTGGCGGCGACCATCACCGGCAGCCCGGTCTCGTCGGAAATCACCGCGTCGAGGTCGCGCAGCAGCGATCCGCCCCCGGTCAGTGTGATGCCGACGTCAATGATGTCGGCGGCGATCTCGGGCTGGGTGTTCTCAAGCGC
>DASTDT010000179.1:0-4573 GCA_035710225.1 Sphingomicrobium sp. | reverse complement strand
CGCCAGGCCCGGCACAATCAGCAGATCGTCGAGGTGGCCGACGACCGGAATGAAGTCGGGGATGAGGTCGATCGGCGACAGCGCATAGGCGACCGCCGCCCCCGCCAGCCATTTTGCGCGCCTGGGCACGCGCGGGTCGCTGGCGATCAGCTTGAGCAAGCCGACCTCCCGCTTCAGCGCCGCGGCCCAGGCGCGAACGCGGCTCACACCGTGGCGATGTCGGGCGCGTCCTCGGCCTTCATTCCGACGACGTTGTAGCCGGCATCCACGTGGTGGATTTCTCCGGTGACCCCGCTGGCGAGGTCACTGAGCAGATAGAGCCCGGCCCCGCCGACATCCTCGATCGTGACGTTGCGGCGGAGCGGCGAATTATATTCGTTCCACTTCATGATGTAGCGGAAGTCGCCGATCCCGCTCGCCGCCAGCGTCTTGATCGGGCCGGCGCTGATCGCGTTGACCCTTATTCCCTCGGGCCCGAGGTCGGCGGCGAGATATTTGACGCTCGTCTCGAGCGCCGCCTTGGCGACCCCCATGACATTGTAATGCGGGATGACCTTTTCCGCGCCGTAATAGCTCAAGGTCAGCATCGAGCCGCCCGGCTTCATCATCCGCCGCGCCCGCTGGGCCACCGCGCAAAAGCTGTAGACCGAGATGTTCATGGTCATCAGGAAATTGTCGAGGCTGGTGTCCACATAGCCGCCGCGAAGCTCGTTCTTGTCGGAAAAGCCGATGGCGTGGACGATGAAGTCGAGCCCGTCCCAGCGCTCCGCCACCTGCTCGAACGCCCGGTCGAGCGCGGCCATGTCGGAGACGTCGCAATCGAAGCAGAAGTCGCTGCCGACGCTTGTCGCGAGAGGTCGCACGCGTTTTTCCAGCGCCTCGCCCTGGTAGCTGAAGGCGAGGTCGGCGCCGGCCTCGCCGAGTTTCTTGGAGATTCCCCACGCCAGCGACTTGTCGTTCGCCAGCCCCATGACGAGGCCGCGCTTGCCGCTCATCAGTCCGCTCATCCTGTCGCCCCCTGTTCGGTCACTTCAATGTCCTCGCCGGGCTCCGGCTCTTCCACTTCAAGCTTGTCGGCGTAGGGCCCCACATAGACCTCACCCTTTAGCGCCTTGCCGCCGTAATCGGCCAGCGCCGCATTCAGTTCGGCACCGGTCACGACTCCAAGCCCGACGAGGAAGAAGAAGATCAGCGCGATCATCACTCCGGCGAGGCTGCCATAGGTGATCTCGTAGCCGCCGAGCAGCGCCAGCGTCGGCGGAAGCAATTCGGCGCTCGCCATCCACCATCCGGTGACCAGCAATGCCCCCGGCCATTTGCGGCAGCCGATCTTGCGGTACCGTTTGGGCGTGAGGACGAGGAAGATCGCGTAGAAAGTGGCATAAAGAGTGATTGCCGGCGCCACCCGATACCAGCCCAACTCCGTGGCCAGCCCGTCGGAGGCGGGCAGCTGGCTGACGATGAAATGTTCGATGGACGTGCCAAGCACGGTCAAGCCGAACGCCAGGATGAGCAGTAACACGGCGACCAGGATCAGTCCGAGCGAGCCGAGCCGGTAGGTCCAGAACGGCGCGCTGTAGGGTATTCCGTAGGCGCGGCGCAAAATGTCGCGAATGGTTTCGATGAAGCTCGCCGCGGTCCACAGCCCGACGATCGCGCCGAGCCATAGCAGCGGCCCGGTGCGCGCCGTGAGCACTTCCTGGATCGGCGCATGGAGGACGTTTGCGACATTGGGCGGAAGCCGGTCGAGAATGGTGGCCACGGTCCGCTGCCCGTCGGCTGACTGGCCGAGCAGCTTCGCAACGGCCGCGGAAAGGATGAAGAACGGGAACAGCGCCAGGAGCGACAGGTAGGCCAGATTGCCAGCGTGGATGAAGCCGTCGTTATAGACGCCGATGGCGACCCGCTTGGTCACTTCCCAGGCGTTCGGTGGCGGGTGGTGCGCCCTAGCGACGTTCGGGCCAAGCGCCGCCGCTTCGGCGGCCTGTTCCTTGCGCCGCTCTTCGGGCGACAGGGGATGCTGGTCCTGCACCGCCCGCTAGACCCCGAGCGCCTGGCGCGGATTGCCGCCGCCCGTCCAACCCTCGGCGAATTCACGCAATTTGGAATCGTCGGGCGGCAGGTCGACCGTCAGCATGACCTTGAGGTTGCCGCGCTTGCCGGACTTGTCGGTAAAACCCTTGCCCTTCAGCCGAAGCACTTTGCCTGAGGTCGATCCCTTGGGGACGCTGAGCATCACCGGGCCGTCGGGGGTCGGCGCCTTGACCTTGGCCCCAAGCACCGCCTCCTTGAGCGTCACCGGCAGGGTCAGCCGAATATCGTTGCCCTCCCGCACGAAGAAAGGATGCGGCGTGATCTCGATCGAGACGATCGCGTCGCCGGTACCGCCCGGCCCGCTCTGGCCCTGTCCGGCAAGCCGGATCTTGGCGCCGTCCTCGAGCCCCTTGGGAAGCTTGAGGTCGATCGTTTTTCCGCCCGCCAGTGTAACCCGCTGAGGCTTGAGCGCGGCGGCATCAAGGAATGGCACCTTGAGGCGATAGGCAACGTCGGCTCCCTTGGGCGGCGGTGCGCTGCGCCGGCCGAAGCCGCCGCCGAATCCGCCACCAGGCGACGTGCGGCGCGTCTGGGTCGCCCCGAACAGGCCCTCGAAAAGGTCGCTGAGGTCGGCCGCGTCGCCGCTGAAGCCGCCGGGAAAGCCCTCGAACCCGCCCGGCCCGCCGCCGCCCGGCCGGCTCGACCGCGCCCCACCGCCGAAGCCGCCTCCGAACGGCATCTTGGGGTTGCCGTCCTCGTCGATCTCGCCGCGATCGTAGCGTGCGCGCTTGTCCTTGTCGGACAGGATTTCATACGCCTGGCTGACCTTGGCGAAGCGCTCGGCTGCCTTGGGATTGTCGCTGTTGCGGTCCGGGTGAAGCTGCTTGGCGAGGCTTCGATAGGCCTTCTTGATCTCGGCCTCGCTCGCGCCCCTGGCAATTCCGAGCTGCTGGTATAGGTCCATGGGGCACTCCCCTGCCCCAGCAGCGCCTTGCAGGGCAAGGCCCGCGCGTCCTACAGCCTCAGCGCACATGGCCGACGATCCGATCAAGCTGTTCGATGACTGGCTCGAAGAAGCTCGGGCAAGCGAGCCCAACGATCCCGAGGCGATGGCGCTGGCTACGGCCGATTCCGCGGGGGGCCCAAGCGTTCGAATGGTGCTCTTGAAAGGCCACGGTGCCGACGGCTTCACCTTCTTCACCAACGCCGAAAGCCAGAAAGGCCGAGACCTCGCCGCCAATCCCCATGCGGCGCTGCTGTTTCACTGGAAAGCGCTTCGCCGCCAGGTGCGCATCGAGGGGCGGGTCGAGGAGGTCTGCGGCGCCGAGGCCGACTCCTATTTCGCCACGCGCGGACGCGATTCGCAGCTCGGCGCCTGGGCTTCCGACCAGTCGCATGCGCTCGAATCGCGCGCCACGTTCGAGCGCCGCTTCGAAGAGGCCCGGATGCGCTTCGACGGCAAGGACGTGCCACGCCCGCCCCGCTGGATCGGCTTCAGGGTCGTCCCCGAGCGTATCGAGCTGTGGGAGGATCGCCCCCACCGCCTCCACCACCGCCGCCTGTTCACTCGGGTCGAGGGCGGCTGGAGCGAGAGCCTGCTTTACCCGTGAATGACGAGCGCGCCCGGTTGACCCAGCGTGCGGCGCTGGCGAGCATGGCCATGGCCCTCGTTCTCGTGCTCCTCAAAACCTGGGCGAGCGTGGCGACCGACTCGGTGGCAATGCTGGGAAGCCTGGCCGACACCGCGCTCGACCTCGTCGCCAGCCTGCTGACCTTCCTTGGCGTCCGCTGGGCCGCGGTCCCGGCCGACGAGGACCATCGCTTCGGCCACGGCAAGGCCGAAGCACTCGCGGCGCTGGTTCAGATCATCCTGATCAGCGTATCGGCACTACTGATCGCGTGGCGCGCGTTCGGCCAGCTGATGTCCGGCGCGCGCACGGAGGGGCTCGAGCTGGGGCTCGGCGTGTCTTTGTTCGCCATGGCGGCGACCTTCGCCCTGCTCGCCTATCAGCGAAGCGTCATTCGCCGCACCGGCTCGGTGGCGATCGAGACCGACCATGTCCACTACCAGTCGGACCTGCTCCTCAACCTGGCGGTCATCGCCGCTCTGCTGCTCGACCAGATCGGCGGATTCGCGCTTGCCGACCCGTTGTTCGGCTTCGCCATCGCTTTGTGGCTGCTCTACGGCGCGGGGCGCGCCGCCAGCCGCTCGGTCGACCAGTTGATGGACCGTGAATGGCCGGCGCACGAGCGCGCGGCATTCCTCGCTGCCGCGCGCGACTATCCCGAGCTTGCGGGCCTGCACGACCTACGCACCCGCCACGCCGGAACCCACCGCTTCGTCCAATTCCACGTCTGGGTCCCGGCCGACTGGACAGTGCGCGAGGCGCATGACCGGATGGACCGCATCGAGGAACAGCTTCAGGCGCGCTTTCCCGGCACCGAATTCCTTATCCACCTCGACCCCGAAGGACACATCGACCGCGAGACGATGCTGCCCTCGGACCTGACGGAGCAAATCCCATGACCGAATTGCCCT
>DASTDT010000178.1:0-11522 GCA_035710225.1 Sphingomicrobium sp. | reverse complement strand
CGAAGTCGAGATCCTCGATCGTCAGGAACGACAAGGGATTGAGGATGATGACTTTCGAATCGCCGGCTTCCTGGGCCGGGTTTCCGTCGGCGGCATTGGCCGGTGCGCAAAGCAGTGCGGCGGCAGCGGCGGCGAGCGCCGAGCCTTTCAACAGGCGATGGTCCACTGGATTAACTCCCCACAAAAACGTAGTCGCCATTATGCGGACAAGGTGAAAGCAAATGTTGGACGAAGGCGCTTATGGCGCCGTTTACCACGGGCATTGACCGTGTTCGCCGAAGTGAAGAGACGTTCTCCTCGAAAGCCGGATTGGGTGAGCGGCGCGTTAACCCAACTGGCCAACCATTCCGATTGACGGCACGGCTCCAGGGGCGCGAATCGCCCGGCTTCCAGCGGCGGCGGCGGACGGCTATGCGGGCCGGATGCCAGAGCCCACCGCCGCGATCGCCATCGAGCAACTCAGCAAGACCTATTCGAACGGCAAGCAGGCGCTCCGCGAGGTAAGCTTCGACGTTCCCGCCGGACAGATTTTCGGCCTGCTCGGACCCAATGGCGCCGGCAAGTCGACGCTCATCAACATCCTGGCCGGGCTGGTGATGAAGAGCGGCGGAAGCGCGCGCATCTGGGGCTTCGACATCGACCGGAACCCGCGCAACGCCAAGCGCTCGATCGGAATCGTTCCGCAGGAATTGCTGTTCGACCCGTTCTTCACCCCGCGCGAGGCGCTCGAGCTTCAGGCCGGGCTGTACGGAATCCCCAAGGCCGAGCGGATCACCGACGCCTTGCTCGCCGAAGTCCGGCTGAGCGACAAGGCGGATGCCTATGCGCGCACTTTGTCGGGCGGGATGAAGCGGCGGCTGCTGGTGGCCAAGGCGCTGGTTCATTCGCCGCCGATCCTGGTGCTCGACGAGCCGACCGCGGGGGTCGACATCGAGCTTCGCCAACAGCTGTGGGAGTTCGTCAAGCGGCTCAACCGCGAAGGCGTGACGGTGGTGCTGACCACCCACTACCTCGAGGAAGCCGAGCAATTGTGCGACCGAATCGCGATCATCAACCACGGCAAGCTGATCGCCAACGAGCCGACGCGCGAACTGATCGCCAAGGCCCAGGACAAGGTGGTGGCGGTCGAGTTCGACCAGCCGATCACCACTTTGCCCGAAGCGAGCTGCTTCGACCGGGTCGAGCGCACCGGCGAGCGGACGGTCGAGATCCAGTACCGCAAGGACCGGGTCGACGCCGGCGAGGTGCTGACCGCGCTTGCGCGCGAGGGCTTCCGAATCGTCGACGTGTCGACCCGCGACCCCGACCTTGAGGACGTGTTCCTGGCGCTGACGCGCGAGGCGGCGTGAGCCATTACGACGTCCTCGTCGTCGGATCGGGCGCGGCCGGACTGACCGCCGCGCTCAACCTGGCGGCGACCCGCAAGGTCGCGGTGCTGGCCAAGGGGGCGCTTGGCGGCGGAGCCACCGAATGGGCGCAAGGCGGGATCGCCGCCGTGCTCGAGGCCGGCGACAGCTTCGACGCCCATGTCGCCGACACCATCGAAGCGGGCGCTGGACTCAACGATCGCGACATCGTCGAGCATGTCGTCGCAAGCGCACCGGCGGCGATCGCGCGGCTGGCCGAGCTCGGCGTTCCGTTCAACCTCGACGACGACGGGGCCGGATGGCATCTGACCCGCGAGGGCGGCCATTCGCACCGGCGCATCGTCCATGTCGCCGACGCCACCGGCTGGGCGATCGCCCAGGCGCTGGAAAAGGCCGCCGCTGCCAACCCCAACATCACGCTGCTGACCGACCGGGTCGCCATCGACCTCGCCACCGGCCGCCACATCGCCGACTTCTCGACCAGCGGCGCGGTGCACGGCCTCTATGCCTATAATCGCGGGACCGAGCAGGTCGAGGCGCTGACCGCCCGGGCGACGGTGCTGGCGACCGGCGGAGCGGGCCGCGCCTATCTCTATTCGACCGCGCCGAGGGGAGCGACCGGCGATGGGATCGCCATGGCGTGGCGCGCCGGATGCCGCGTCAGCAACATGGAATTCATGCAATTCCACCCGACCTGCCTCTACAACCTCGAGGTCAAGAACTTCCTCATCACCGAGGCGGTGCGCGGCGAGGGCGGAATCCTGAAGCACCCCGAGACCGGCCACCGCTTCATGCCCGATTACGACCCGCGTGCGGAGCTTGCGCCCCGCGACATCGTCGCAAGGGCTATCGACAGCGAGATCAAGCGCGACGGGCTGGATTACGTCCACCTCGACATCAGCCACCGCGAGCCGGCGTTCGTGCGGGCCCACTTTCCGAACATCCACGACAAGTTGCTGTCGCTCGGCATCGACATCACCAAGCAGCCGATCCCGGTTGTGCCCGCCCAGCATTACACCTGCGGCGGAGTGTTGGTCGACATCGACGGTCAGACCGACGCGCCCGGCCTCTATGCGGCCGGCGAAGTGACCCAGTCGGGGCTTCACGGCGCCAACCGGCTGGCGTCCAACTCGCTTCTGGAATGCCTGGTGTTCGGTGAGGCTGCCGCGCGCCATATCCTGGCCCATTGGGACGAGCTGCCAGAGGTCCCCGCGATTCGCCCGTGGGACGAAAGCCGCGTCACCGACAGCGACGAGGAGGTCGTCATCCAGCAATGCTGGGGCGAGATCCGCCGCTTCATGTGGAATTTCGTCGGGATCGTCCGGACCACCAAGAGGCTGGAGCGGGCCAAGCACCGGATCGACCTGTTGCGCAAGGAAGTGCAGGATTATTACGCCCACTTCCGGGTGACCCCCGACCTCATCGAGCTTCGCAACCTGGTCGAGGTCGCCGACCTCATCGTCCGAAGCGCCCTCACCCGCCATGAAAGCCGCGGGCTGCATTACACGCTCGATTATCCGGAGACGGCGGCGGAAGCGGTGGACACGGTGCTGGTGCCCTAGCGCGCGCACTTCTGCTATAGGCAGTCGAGTCAACGACTTTGACGGGGGACTGCGATGACGCCGCTTGCCCGCCCGGTTGCGTTGGCTTTCGCCGCCGTGACGCTCGGCAGCGTGAGCCCGGCTCAAGAACCGCAATATAGCGCCGAGTTGCTCGCTTATCTCGATCCCACCACCCGCCTTGCCAGCCTGTGCGGCGGCGAGAATGGAAGCGGGTCGATGCGCGCCAAGCTGATGGTCGCCGCCGCCGTGGTGCAGAGCGCGGAGAAGCCGCGAATCTCCCTTTACGACGGGCTTGGCACGATCCGCTTCCCGATCACCACCTCGAACCCGCTGGCCCAGCGCTACTTCGACCAGGGCATGGGCTTCGCCTACGGCTTCAACCATGCCGCGGCGATCGCATCGTTCCGCGAGGCGCAGAAGGCCGACCCCAATTGCGCCATGTGCCACTGGGGCGAGGCGATGGCCCATGGTCCGAACATCAATGCGCCGATGGACCCGAGCACGGTCACGCGCGCAGTCGCCCTGGCGGTCTATGCCAACTGGCTGGCGCGCAAGGGCACGCCCGTGGAGCAGGCGCTGACCGCGGCGATGATGAAGCGCTATTCGCTGGCGCCCAATGCCGACCAGGCAGCGCTCAACATCGCTTATGCCGATGCAATGCTGGCAGCGGCGGCGGCGCATCCCGGCCACGACGACGTGGCGCTGCTGGCGGCCGAAGCGGCGATGGACACGCGGCCGTGGGATTACTGGACCGCCGACAAGCAGCCCCAGCCGCGCTTGGGCGAGGCCGTCCGGCTGGTCGAGACCGTCTATGGCCGCAATCCCGACCATCCGCAGGCGGCGCATCTTTACATCCACTTGATGGAGAACGGTCCCGACCCGAAGCGGGCGGAGGCGGCCGCCGACAAGCTGGCCTCACCGCTTGCGCCGACTGCCGGGCACCTCGTCCACATGCCGGCGCACATCTATTACCGGCTTGGGCGGTGGAAGGATTCGATGCGCGTCAACATCGACGCTGCGCGGGCCGACGAGAGATGGATCAGGGAAAGCGGCGACAAGGGGATGGTCCGCTACGGATATTACCCGCACAACGTCCACTTCATCGTCACTTCGGCGCAGATGGCCGGCGACATGCCGACCGCGATCCGCGAGGCGCGCAAGCTGTCCGGGATCCTCGACCCGGGCATTTCGTCGCAGATCGCATGGATCCAGGCCGTCAACGCCGCGCCTTATTTCGCCGCCGCGCAATTTGCGGCGCCAGCGCAAATCCTGGCGATGAAGGCGCCCGACCAGCGCCTCGGCTATCCGACGGCGATGCGCCATTACGCCCGCGCCGTGGCCCACGCGCTGCAGCGCAACCGCGCCGGGTTCGAAGCGGAAATCGGTTCGCTCAGGCGGATGCGCGAGAGCCATGATTTCAAGCCGATGATCGACCAGGGCGTGCCTGCGACGGACCTGCTGTTGCTGGCTGAAAGCGTGGCGCGGGCGCGCTGGGCGTTCGGCGGCGGCGATTTCGGCGAGGCAGCCCGGCTCTACCGCGAGGCGGCGGCAATCGAGGACAAGATCCCGTACATGGAGCCGCCATACTGGTATTATCCGGTCCACCAGTCGCTCGGGGCCGCGCTGCTGAAGCAGGGCCGGCACCGCGAGGCGGCCGAGGCCTTCACCACCGCGCTGGCGCGATCGCCCAATAACGGCTGGGCGCTTTACGGCCTGGCCGCGGCGGAGAGGATGCAGGGCCGAAAGGCCGAGGCCGCTGCGGCGACGGCAGCGCTCAAGCGCAACTGGCTGGGCAACCCGGCATGGCTGAGGGTGGATCGGCTGTAAGCGACCAACGGCCGCCACGGAGTAAATCCGTGACGTCGATCCTCGCTGTGCGAGGTCGGCCGGCAATCGCCATCTCTACGCGCTGCTAAGGATTGCCGTGCAATCGCTTCGCTGCGCTCGGTGGCGCTAGCGCAGCTTGGCGATCTTGACCTTCATCTGCTTGGCCTGGGCCTGGACCGATTCCTCGCTCCGGGTCAGGGCCTTGGCGAGCGCCTTGAGGCCGATGCCCTTGGCGGCGAGGGTCTGCAGCTTGTGGCTCTCGTCCGGAGTCCATGCTTGCTTGTGACGCTGGAACCGCTCGGCCATCGCAATCTCCTTCGAAGGATGAAATCGCAAAGCGGGGCTGATAGAGCAAGGCCGTCATGGCAACTGCCGATGCCCTTGCCTGCGCTTCGTGCCCCGTGCGCGACCGCGCGGCCTGCTCGGTCCTGAGCGAGGACGAGCGCGCGGACCTGGCCGCGATCGGCCGTCACCGCACGCTCAAGCGCGGCGAGACGCTGTTCGCCGCCGGCGATTCTCCGACATCGTGCGCGACGTTGATCAGCGGAGCGCTGAAGATCAGCAGCGTCGATGAAGAGGGAGTCGAGCGGATCCTGAGCCTGGTCCACCCCGCCGGCTTCGTCGGCGAGCTGTTCGCTCCGCAGGCCAAGCATTCCATCGTCGCGCTGACCGACAGCACGGTCTGCGTGTTCCCGGCCAAGCGCTACGAAGAGGCGCTGGAGCGCTTTCCGGCGCTTGGCCGCGCCCTGCTCCGGCGCTCGGCCGACGACCTTTATGCGAGCCGGGCGCTGATCGACCTGATGGGACGGCGCACCGCGACCGCGAAGGTCGCCGGGTTGATCAAGGCCATGGCCGAGGCGGCAAGCACGTCACCGTGCCACCCGGCCGGTTCCTTTGAACTTCCGCTGAGCCGCGAGGAGATCGCCGGGCTGCTCGGCCTGACGATCGAAACGGTCAGCCGCCAGCTCGGGCGGCTCGAGAGCGAGGGCGCGATCCGCCGCGAGGGCCGGCGCGGCGTCCGGCTGACGAACGCCGCGCTGCTAGATCGGCTGGCCGGCTAGACCAGGGCCGCGATGACGACGATCGCCAGCGCCCAGCAGAAGATGAACGCGGGGAGAAGCAGCATCAGCACCGCCGCTTCCTTGCCCGAGCTGTGGCCCGTGGCGGTCTCGATCCCGCGGTCCATGAAATGGGCCCAGGTCGACGCGCGGCTTGAGTCACTGGTCGTGCGGACGAAGATCGTCGGAACCGCGAAGAAGGCGGTCAGGAAGACGAAGTTGATGGCCATCGGCACGACCAGTCCGGGGCTCGACAGGCCGATCGCGAGTACGGCGAGGAAGCCGAACAGAAGGCCCGCCATGGCCACGTAAAGGCCAGTCGGAAGTTCGAAGCTGTGATCCTCGCACGCCCTGCGGTTCGGCGCGGCGACCAGACGGGCTTCGCCCTGGAGCAACTGGGAATCAACACGAACGGACATGACAACCTCCTGTTGGTTGCCTGACCTAGCCAGGCTCGCTCATGCCCGCCTTGATATCGGTCAAAATCGAGGTAGCCGCGCTTCTTCCCTTGGACCGCAGGCCTGCTAGAGCGACATACGCATGCCGGACTCCCAGCCCCATCTCTACCTCGTCGACGGGTCGAGCTACATCTTTCGCGCCTATCACCGGCTGCCGCCGCTGACCAACCGGCACGGCCAGCCGGCGGGCGCGGTCTATGGCTACACGACCATGCTGTGGAAGCTGGCGGCGGGGCTCAATGCGGCGGACGGGCCGACCCACATGGCTGTGATCCTGGATGCGTCGGAGCAGACCCATCGCAACAAGATGTACGACCAGTACAAGGCCAACCGTCCGCCTGCGCCGGAGGACCTGGTCCCGCAATTCCCGCTGATCCGGGTGGCGACCCGGGCCTTTTCGATTCCCTGCATCGAGGAGGACGGGCTGGAGGCGGACGACATCATCGCCTGCTATGTCGGCGCGGCGAAGAAGGCCGGGTGGAGGGTGACCATCGTCAGCTCCGACAAGGATCTGATGCAATTGGTCGAGGACGGAAGCGTCGACATGCTCGACACGATGAACGACCGCCGCATCGGCGTCGCCGAGGTCGTCGAGAAGTTCGGGGTCGGGCCGGACAAGGTCGGCGAGGTGCTGGCGCTGATGGGCGACAGCGTCGACAACATCCCTGGAGTGCCCGGCGTGGGGCCGAAGACCGCCTCGCTGCTGATCCAGCAATATGGCGACGTCGAGACGGTGCTCGCCAGCCTCGACGAGATCACCAAGCCCAAGCTGAAGCAGAACCTTGCCGAATTCGCATCAGACGCGCGGCTGTCGCGCGAGCTGGTGCGGCTGGTGTGCGATGCACCGCTGCCCGAGCCGCTGGAATCGCTGGCGCTGACCGGCATTCCGCCAGAGCCACTGAAGGCGTTTCTGGAGGACCAGGGGTTCAAGACCCTGCTCGGCCGGCTGACCGGTGGCGGTGCGTCGAGCGGCGGGGCGAGGCCTGTTGACGTCATGGCGTCGGCTTCTCAAGTCCCTGAAAAGGAAGCGATTTCGGTCGACCACTCGGCCTATGAGACGGTTGTCGACGAGGCCGCGCTCGACCGCTGGATCGCCGAGGCGCGGCACAAGGGCGTGGTCGCGATCGACACCGAGACTGACTGCATCGACTGCGTCGTCGCTCGGCTGGCGGGGATCAGCCTTGCGACCGAACCGGGCAAGGCCTGCTACATCCCGGTCGGCCACAGCGGCGCGGATTTGCTGAGCGAGGCGCCCAACCAGCTGCCCAAGGCGCTGGTGCTGGAGAGACTGAAGCCGCTGCTCGAGGACGACAGCGTCCTCAAGGTCGGCCACAATCTGAAATATGACTGGGTGATGTTCGCCAAGGCGGGGATCGACCTCAAGCCGTACGACGACACGCTGGTGTTGAGCTTCGACCTCGACGCCGGCCGCTCCGGCCACGGGCTCGACGAGCTCGCCAAGACTTGGTTCGACCATGAGTGCATCGCGTTCAAGAGCGTGTGCGGGACCGGCCAGAAGCAGATCACCTTCGACAAGGTGGCGCTGCCACAGGCGACGGAATATGCCGCCGAGGACGCCGACATCTGCCTTCGTCTGTGGCGCAAGCTCAAGCCGCGGCTGGCGCGGGAGGGCACGAGCCAGGTCTATGAATCGGTCGACCGGCCACTGGTGGCGGCGATCGGCCGGATGGAGCTGGAAGGAGTCAAGGTCGACCGCGACTATCTCGCCAAGCTGTCGAGCACCTTTTCCGAGGAGATCGCGCGGCTCGAGGAGCGCATCTACGAGGCCGCGTGCGGGCCGTTCACGATCGGCTCGCCGCAGCAATTGGGCCAGGTGCTGTTCGAGCGGCTCGGCCTGAAAGGCGGACGAAAGGGCAAGAGCGGGCAATATTCGACCGACGTGACCGAGCTCGAGCGGCTCGCGGCCGAGGGCGTCGAGTGCGCCCGGCTGGTGCTCGAGTGGCGGCAGCTGACCAAGCTCAAGAACACCTATACCGACGCGCTGCAGGCGCAGATCAACCCCGAGACCAAGCGGGTTCACACCAGCTACAGCCTGTCGGGGGCGCAGACCGGCCGATTGAGCTCGACCGAGCCGAACCTGCAGAACATCCCGATCCGCACCGAGATCGGCCGCCAGATCCGCGACGCCTTCGTCGCCGAGCCCGGCCATGTGCTGATGAGCGCCGACTACAGCCAGATCGAGCTGAGGCTGGCGGCGCACATGGCCGATGTTCCGCAGCTGAAGGACGCCTTCCGCGCGGGCGAGGACATCCATTCGATGACCGCCGAGGAATTGTTCGGCAGCGTCGACCGCGAAACCCGCGGGCGCGCAAAGACCGTCAATTTCGCCATCCTCTACGGAATCTCGTCCTGGGGCCTGGCCGGGCGGCTGGGCGTCAGCAAGGAGGAGGGCAAGGCGATCATCGACCGCTATTTCGAGCGCTTCCCGGGGATCCGCACCTACATCGAGGAGACTCTGGCGTTCGTCCGCGCGAACGGCTTCACCCGCACCCTGTTCGGGCGAAAGACCCACTTCCCCAACATCCGTTCGTCCAACCCCAATTTCCGCGCCGGAGCCGAGCGTGCCGCGGTAAATGCCCCGATCCAGGGCACCAGCGCCGACCTCATCAAGCGGGCGATGAGCCGGATGAGCGGGGCGCTTGCGGAGGACGGGCTTGGCGATGTGCGGATGCTGCTGCAGGTCCATGACGAGCTGTTGTTCGAGGTGCCCGAAGGCCGCGAGGAGCAGGCCGCGGCAGTCGTCCGCCGCGTGCTTGGCGGAGCTGCCGCACCGGCGCTCGAGCTCGACGTGCCGCTCGACGTGGAGGTCGGCTGGGGCGTCAATTGGGGCGCCGCACATTGACCGGGCCGGGGGGCACGACAACGCAGCCGGATCCGCCGTCGGCCGACCTCGCAGCGCTTGCCCGCGGCGGGCGAATCAATTTCTTCGGCTTCATCCTGCGTCTGCTGGCGCGCCTGCCGTTCCTGTTCATCGCCGGGCGGATGTACGGGCCGGAAGCGCTCGGCCGCTTCGCCTATGCGGTGCTGATCGTCGAGTTCGCGGCGCAGCTTGCGACCCTCGGCCTAAAGCGCGGGCTCGCCCAGCAATTGTCCAGTTCGCCGCCAGAGCAGCACGCCAATGTGGTGTGGGACGCGCTGGTCGTGGCCGCGATCGGCGCGGCGCTGACGATGGCGATCCTGATCGTCTTCCCCGAAGCGATGTTCCCCAACAGCGCCATCACCGGGCTGGAATGGCTGCTCCCGGTAACGGTCATCGCCTTGGCCTGGTCGGACGTCATGCTGGCCGCCTTGGCCTATCGCCACGATGTCGGCGCGACCGTCCGCGCGCGGGCCATCGTCGAGCCGTGGACGATCAGCATCGCCGCCCTCGTGCTTGCCTATTATTCCAAGCGGGACGGGCTGATCATCGCCTATGTGCTGTCGATGGTCGGCGCCGTCGCCGCGTCGGTGGTGCCGTTTCTCAAGAGCTACGGATTACCGCGTGGCTGGAGCCCGCACCCGGCGGTGCTGTGGCGTCTGGCGCGGCGCAACCTGCCGGTCGCCGCTGCCGACGCGGTCGAGTGGGGATCGCGCCGGGTCGACATCGCCATCCTCGGGCTGTTCGCATCGCCGGCCGTGGTCGGAATCTATTATGTCGCGCAGAACGTCGCCTCGCTTCCGGCCAAGCTCAAGACGAGCTTCGACCCGATTCTGGGCCCGGTCATTTCGCGCAATGTCGCGGCCGGCAACGATTCCGCGGTCGCCCGCCAGGTGCGCCAGGTGGGCTTCTGGGTGATTGCCGCCCAGGCCGCCGTCGCGCTCGCGCTCGGCATTCCGGGCGAGGCGGTTATGGGCCTGGTCGGCCCCGAATTCGTGGCCGGCACCGCGGCGCTCGGCTTCCTGCTCGCCGCCGAAGTGGTCGCAGCCACCGCCGCGGTCAGCGAATCGGCGCTGATCTATCGCGCCAAGAAGCGCAACATGGCGATCAGCCTGGCGATGATCGCGCTCCAGGCGGCGCTGACGGTGGTGATGATCTTCCTGATGGAGGACATCCGCACGTCGAAGCTTTGGTACATGATCGGCATCGGGCCCTTGGGGACCAGCGAGATGTGGCAGGCGACCGGCCCGGCCGTGGCCCTGATGCTGGCGCTGGGCTTCGCGGCGATCTTCAAGGCGCGCCTGCTGTCGCGCTTGCTCGGCCATCCGGTGTCGGGCTGGCGCTTGACCCTGATCTGGGCGTCGGCGGCGGCGCTGGTGGTCGGCCAGTTCGTCATCCTGCTGCCAGAATGGCTGGAGCTTCTGGCCGGCATCCCGGCGATCCTCGCCACCTTCGGGCTGGTCATCTGGACCAAGGGCTTCGGCCCCGAGGATCGCGAGCTGTTCCGAATGCGCAAGACGGAGATCGCGGATTTGTCTCTGCCCGACCCGAGCGTGGGTGGAGACGCGCCGAGGTGATGCGAATGGCGTAGCCGGCGCGACGCACCGGCCTTCGTCAATGTCGAAAGTGCCGCACACCAGTAAACACCATCGCCAGCCCGGCCGCGTCGGCGGCGGCAATGACCTCGTCGTCGCGGATCGAGCCGCCCGGCTGGATGACCGCCGTCGCCCCAGCCTCGGCGGCGGCAATGAGGCCGTCCGCGAACGGGAAGAAGGCGTCGGACGCGACCGCCGAGCCGATCGTGCGCGGCTCGGCCCAGCCATGCGCCTCGGCCGCCTCGCGCGCCTTGATCGCGGCGATCCGCGCCGAATCTCGGCGGTTCATCTGCCCCGCCCCGATGCCGGCGGTGATGCCGTCCCTGGCATAGACGATGGCGTTGGACTTGACGTGCTTGGCCACCGTCCAGGCGAACAGGCAGTCGGCCAGTTCCCGTTCGGTCGGCGCGCGTTTGGTCACGACCTCGAGCTTGTCGCGGGTGACGATGGCATTGTCGCGGTCCTGGGCGAGCAGCCCGCCGGCGATCACGCTGAGCGTCTGGCCGCCGCGCGCCGGATCGGGCAGCGGGCCGGTCAGCAGCAGGCGCAGGTTCTTCTTGCGCGCGAACACCGCCTTGGCGCCCGCGTCCGCTTCGGGGGCGACGACGACTTCGGTGAAGATGTCGACGATGGCCGCGGCGGTGGCGGTGTCGAGCGTGCGGTTGACGGCAACGATCCCGCCGAACGCCGACACGCTGTCGCATTCCAGCGCGCCGCGCCACGCCTCGCGCAGGGTCTCGGCCGAGGCCACACCGCATGGGTTGGCGTGCTTGACGA
>DASTDT010000177.1:0-7951 GCA_035710225.1 Sphingomicrobium sp. | reverse complement strand
GCGCTGGAAGGCAATCGACACGTGGCGGCCATCTTCGGCGAGGCAGGCAAGATTGCGCGGCAGATAGTCGCCACCGACCATGTCGAGCACCACCGCGACGCCCCGGCCGCCGGTGAATTCGCGCACCGATGCGACGAAGTCCTCGCTTCGGTAATTGATGGCGTGAGTGGCGCCCATCTTGAGCGCGGCATCGCATTTGGAGTCCGAACCGCAGGTGACGATGACGGTGAGGCCGAACAGGCTGCCGAGCTTGATCGCCATCGTGCCGATCCCGCTGGTTCCGCCATGGACGAGGACGGTGTCGCCGTCGGCGGCGAAACCGCGCTCGAACAGGTTGATCCAGACGGTGAACAGGGTCTCGGGCAGCGCCGCCGCCTCGGTCATTCGAAGCACTTCGGGGACGGTGAGGCAGGTGCCGGCCGGGGCCAGGCAAAAATCGGCATAGCCGCCGCCGGCGACCAGTGCGCACACTCGCTGGCCAAGGAGATGCGACGCCCCTTCGCCCGCTGCGACAACGGTTCCGGCGATTTCGAGGCCGGGGATGTCGGACGCCCCGGGCGGCGGCGGATAAAGGCCCATGCGCTGGAGCACGTCGGGCCGGTTGACCCCGGCGGCGGCGACCTGGACCAGCACCTCGCCCGGGCCCGGAACCGGCACCGGCCGTTCGACCACGACCAGGCTGTCGGGCCCGCCCGGCGATGAAATGGCGATTGCGCGCATCGAGCTGGGGATAACCACGGACGCGCTTATTGACAGCGCTTCGGCGCGGGTCAACGCTGGCTCAATGGACGAGGAGGACGACTTCAAGCCCGGCCAGCCGATCGTGGATCTCGGCAAGGAAGACCTCGACCCGCTGTCGCTCGAGGAGCTCGATCAGCGCGTCGCGCGCTTGAGAGCCGAAATCGACCGGGTCGCGGCGCACAAGGCCCGGGTCACTGCCCACCGGAGCGCGGCCGATGAGCTGTTCAAGCGCTAGATTCGACCCGCCGGCGCGGCGGCCGGCCGCCAGCCCCTTGATCGCGCGGCACCGTCGACCGACATTGGGAGGCCCAAGGAGATAAAATGGCCATTTTCGTTCGCCCGCTTGAACAGACCCTTTCCAACGCGCTCGGCGAGGCGTCGAAGCGGCGGCATGAATATGCCACGCTGGAGCATTTGCTAATCGCTCTGATCGACGACGAGCACGCCAGCCAGGTGATGACCGCGTGCGGGGTCAGCCGCGACGAATTGAAGGCGATGGTGAAGTCCTACCTCGACAACGAGCTTGGCGCACTGGTCGCGGACAGCGCCACCGACCCGACCCCGACCAGCGGCTTCCAGCGAGTCGTCCAGCGCGCCATCCTCCACGTCCAGTCGTCGGGCCGCGACGAAGTGACCGGCGCCAACGTGCTGGTGGCCTTGTTCTCCGAGCGCGAGAGCTATGCCGTTTATTTCCTCCAGCAACAGGACATGAGCCGGCTCGACGCGGTGACCTACATCAGCCACGGTGTCGGCAAGGGCGAGGCGGCGGCCGAGCCGCGCGAAGCCAATGGCGGGGGCGAGGAGAAGGTCGAGAACAAGGAAGGCAAGAAGGAGAGCGCGCTTGCCCAGTTCACCGTCAACCTCAACGAAAAGGCCAGGACCGGCAAGATCGACCCGCTGATCGGGCGCGGCAGCGAGGTCGACCGGACGGTGCAGATCCTGTGCCGGCGGTCGAAGAACAACCCGCTCTATGTCGGCGATCCGGGCGTCGGCAAGACCGCCATCGCCGAGGGACTGGCGCGCAAGATCATCCACGGCGAAGTGCCCGACGTCCTGAAGCCGGCAGTCATCTACGCGCTCGACATGGGCGCTCTGCTTGCCGGAACGCGCTATCGCGGCGACTTCGAGGAGCGGCTGAAGAGCGTCGTCACCGAGCTCGAGAAACTGCCGCATGCGATCCTGTTCATCGACGAGATCCACACCGTCATCGGCGCGGGCGCGACGAGCGGCGGCGCGATGGACGCCTCCAACCTCTTAAAGCCCGCTCTGTCCTCGGGCGCGATCCGCTGCATCGGCTCGACCACCTACAAGGAATTCCGCAACCATTTCGAAAAGGACCGCGCGCTCTTGCGCCGGTTCCAGAAGATCGACGTCAACGAGCCGACGGTCGAGGAGACGATCAAGATCATCGCCGGCCTGCGCTCAAGCTTCGAGGAGCATCACGGCGTTCGCTACACGCCCGACGCGGTGAAGAGCGCGGTCGAGCTTTCCGACCGCTACATCCACGACCGCAAGCTGCCCGACAAGGCGATCGACGTGATCGACGAAGTCGGCGCGATGCAGATGCTGCTTCCGCCGTCGCGGCGCAAGAAGACCATCACCGTCAAGGAAATCGAGGCGGTGGTCGCGACGATGGCTCGCATTCCGCCAAAGAGCGTGTCGACCGACGACAAGCGCGTGCTCGAGAGCCTCGAGGCGGATCTGAAGCGGGTGGTGTTCGGTCAGGATTTGGCAATCGAGAAGCTGGCGAGTGCGATCAAGCTAAGCCGGGCCGGCCTTCGCGACCCCGACAAGCCGATCGGCAACTACCTGTTCTCCGGGCCGACGGGGGTCGGCAAGACCGAGGTCGCCCGCCAACTGGCCCACGTCATGGGCATCCCGCTGCAGCGCTTCGACATGAGCGAATATATGGAGCGCCATTCGGTCAGCCGGCTGATCGGCGCGCCGCCGGGCTATGTTGGCTACGACCAGGGCGGGCTACTGACCGACGCGGTCGACCAGCAGCCGCACAGCGTACTTCTGCTCGACGAGATCGAGAAGGCGCACCCGGACCTGTTCAACATCCTCCTCCAGGTGATGGACAACGGCAAGCTGACCGACCACCACGGCAAGACCGTCGATTTCCGGAACACCATCCTCATCATGACCACGAATGCCGGCGCCGCCGACATGGCGCGCGAGGGCATCGGCTTCGGCGCGCTCAACCGCGAGGACGTTCAGGAAGACGCCATCAAGAAGATGTTCACGCCCGAGTTCCGCAATCGCCTCGATGCGGTCGTGCCTTTCGGCTATCTGCCTCCGGCGGTGGTCGCTCGAGTGGTCGACAAGTTCATCCTGCAGATGGAATTGCAGCTGGCCGACCGCGGAGTCCACATCCAGCTCGACGACGAGGCGCGCGAGTGGCTGACCACCAAGGGCTATGACAAGATGAACGGCGCGCGGCCGATGGGCCGACTGATCCAGGAGAAGATCAAGCAGCCGCTGGCCGAGGAACTATTGTTCGGCAAGCTGGTCGATGGCGGCGAGGTCAAGGTCCGGATGAAGGACGGCACGCCCAGCTTCGAGATCGTGCCGGCCCCGCCCAAGGCGGCCAAGACCGCCAAGGGCAAGGCCAAGCCGGCAAAGCAGGGCGCCAAGTCTGAGAAGTCGACCGACTGACCTTGCCCTTGCGCTGATCGCGCAATCTGCTTTGTTTCCCGCCTCAGGTGAGGAGGCGGGTGATGCAGAAATGGCGAGTCGCGTTGGCGGCGCTGGCGCTGGGTGGTTCGAACGGGGCATTGTCCGCCCCCGCGGAGGCCCCTAACCCGCTGTTCACCGGCCAGGATCTATTCGACCTCAGCCTGGCCGCCGATCCGCAGATCAGCCCGGACGGACGCAGGGTGGCCTTCGTCCGCCGCTCGGCCGACATCATGACCGACCGCATGCGCTCGACCATCTGGCTGGTCGACGTGGCGTCCGGCGAGCAGCAGCCGCTGGTCACCGGCCCGGGCAGCCATTCCAGCCCGCGCTGGTCGCCCGACGGAACGCGCCTGGCCTTCATCTCGACCGCGGAAGGCGGCGCGGCCCAATTGTTCGTGCGCTGGATGGGATCCGGCGAGCAGGCCCGCCTGACCGGTCTTCCCAACAGCCCCAATGGCCTCGAATGGTCGCCGGACGGCCGCCGCATCGCTTATGCCATGATCGTCCCCGACGACGGCCCCAAGCTCGGTTCGGCGCCATCCACGAAGCCAGAGGGCGCGCAATGGGCGGCGCCGCTCGAGATCATCGACAAGGTTACCTACCGGGCCGACGGCGCGGGCTATCTCAAGCCCGGTTTCAGCCAGATTTTCCTCATCGGCTCGACCGGCGGAGCCTCGCGCCAATTGACCTGGGGGAAATATAACCACGACGGCCAGTTCAGCTTCACGCCCGACGGCCGAAGCCTGCTGGTCAGCGGCAACCGCAATGCTGATTGGCAGTACCAGGCGCAGGAATCTGAAGTCTATCGGATCGACCTGGCAAGCGGCGACATCAGCGCCCTCACCAGCCGCAAGGGGCCCGATGTGGCGCCGCTGGTGTCACCCGACGGCAAGCGGGTCGCATATTTCGGATTCGATGACGACGGCGATGCATTCAACAATTTCCACCTCTATGTCGCCAATATCGACGGCAGCGCGCCGATGCAGGTCGCGCCATCGCTCGACCGGGGGATCGATTCAGCGGAATGGTCGTCGGATTCGCGCAGCCTGGTCATCAAATATGACGACGACGGCAAAGGACGGCTGGCGCGGGTGACGCTGGATGGGCGGGTGCAGCCGCTAACCGACGCCCTCGCCGGAGGAAGCCTCGACCGGCCCTATACCGGCGGCGAGTTCAGCATTGCCCGGAGCGGGGCCATCGCTTTCACCGAAGGGGGACCGGACAATCCGGGGGACGTCGCAGTGCTGGCGGGCGCCCGGACGCGCAAGCTGACCGATCTCAACGCCCAGCTCAAATCCAAGACGCTGGGACGAATTCGCGAGATCGCGGTGACCGCGCCCGACGGCCTGCGCGTGCCCGCGTGGATCGTCACCCCGCCCGGCTATGTCGAGGGCCGAAAGGTGCCGACCATCCTCGAAATCCATGGCGGCCCGGCGACCGCCTATGGGCCCTATTTCGCGACCGACTACCAGCTCTATGCGGCGGCCGGCTATGCCGTGCTGTTCACCAACCCCAGGGGCTCGACCAGCTACGGCCAAGCGTTCACCGCGCACATCGAAAAGGCCTATCCCGGCAAGGACCATGACGATCTGATGGCCGCGGTTGACGCGGCGATCGCGACCGGTATCGCCGATCCGGACAATCTGTTCATCACCGGCGGTTCGGGCGGCGGCGTGCTGACCGCTTGGGCGATCGGCAAGACCGACCGATTCCGCGCAGCGGCGGTCCAGAAGCCGGTGATCAACATGGTCAGCCAGGTGCTGATTGCCGACGGGCCGACCTATTTCGGCCCCTATTGGTTCGGCAAGATGCCGTGGGAGGACCCGCAGGCCTATTGGGCGCGCTCGCCGCTAAGCCTGGTCGGCAACGTCAAGACCCCCACCCTGGTCGTCGTCGGAAGCGAGGATTATCGCACCCCGCCGGGCGAAGCGGAGCAATACTATGCCGCGCTTCAATCGCGGCGCGTGCCGACGACCCTGATCAGGGTGCCGGGAGTCGGCCATTCGATCACCGCCCGGCCGAGCCAGTCGGCAGCCAAGGCCAGCGCGATCATCGCCTGGTTCGAGAAGTATCGGAAGAAGTAGGGACACTAGTCTTGGCGCCGCCTGGCGCGCTAGACTAGGGACGACCCGTCACCAGGAGAGTCCCTATGCGTTCCATTCGCCTTGCCCTGCCGCTCGCGCTTGCGGCGGGGGTGTCCGCCTGCGCCACCACGGCGCCCGAGCCCTTGCTCATCCCGCCGATGACGGTAGCCGACTCGCAGCCGGCGATTCCCGCCGTCTACGAGCCCAACTTCGATCCGGCGCGGCTCGATGCGCACGTCAAGACGCTGAGCGACGACAGCTTCGAGGGCCGCGCGCCTGCCACTGCCGGCGAGACCAAGACCGTCGCCTACCTCGTCGAGCAATTGACCGCGGCTGGGGTCGAACCGGGCGGCGAAGTCATCGACGGCAAGCGCCAGTGGACCCAGCGCGTTCCACTGTTGAAGTCGGACATCGTCGGCGAGCCGGTGGTTACGCTCCATCGCGGTGCGCAATCGAGGAGACTCGCCCAGGGACCGGACATCGCCATCCGCGCGCCGATGAACGGCCAGACCCGAATTCGCCTCGACAAGGTGCCGATGCTGTTCGCCGGCTACGGCGTGACCGCGCGCGAACGCGGCTGGGACGATTTCAAGGATGTCGACGTCAAGGGCAAGGTCATCGTCGTCCTCATCAACGACCCCGATTTCGAAGGCGGCGAAGGCGAGTTCGGCGGCAAGGCGATGACCTATTACGGCCGCTGGACCTACAAATATGAGGAGGCCGCCAAGCGCGGGGCAGCGGGGGTCATCATCATCCATCAGACCGCGCCGGCAAGCTATGGCTGGGCGACGGTCGAGAATTCGAACACCAACACGATGTTCGACATCGTCCGCCAGAACCCGGCGGCGGCCCACGCCCCGGTCAACGGCTGGATCCAGCTCGAGAAAGCGCAAGCGATGATGGCCGGCGCCGGGCTCGACTTCGCCGCGTTGAAGGCGGCCGCCAAGCGCAAGGACTTCCGGCCGGTCGACCTCAAGACCCGAATCAGCGTCGCGCTCGACGCCAGGACGGAAGTCATCACCAGCTACAATGTCGCCGGCAAGGTGACCGGCACGGCTTTCCCTGACGAGACGGTGATCTACACAGCCCACCACGACCATATCGGGGTCGGCAAGCCCGATGCCAACGGCGATGCCATCTTCAACGGGGCGATCGACAACGCCACAGGTGTCGCTCACGTCATCGAGCAGGCGCGCGCATTCGCCGCCGGGCCGAAGCCCCAGCGATCGGTTGTCTTCCTGTTCGTCGGCGCGGAGGAAAAGGGGCTTCTGGGAAGCGAATACTATGCCGCCAACCCGCTCTACGCGCTGGCCAGGACAGCCGGCGTGATCAACACCGACAGCATGGGCGTGCATGGCCCGGCGCGCAATTTCTCGATGTCGGGAAGCGCGCGCTTCGGCCTCCTCGACATGCTGGTCCAGGAAGGCGCCAAGCGCGGGCGGACGTTCACTCCGGACGCCAACCCGGGCGCCGGGCTGTTCTTCCGATCCGATCATTTCCCGTTCGCGCAGGAAGGCGTTCCGGCGATTAGCTTTCGCGCCGGCAACGACCTGATCGAGGGCGGCGTGGCGCGCGGCACCGCGCTTTCCGCCGACTATACCGCCAAACGCTATCATCAGCCCGACGACGAGTGGCGGGCGGACTTCAACTATGCCGGAATGGTCGAGGACGCGAAACTGCTCCACGCGCTCGGCCAGCGGCTGGCCAACAGCCGCGACTGGCCCAACTGGAGCGACGACAGCGAATTCCGGGCCGCACGCGACCGCAGCCAGGGTGAGCGCCGATAGGAGGAAAAGCGATGGGCATCGACTTCTACACCAATCCAATGAGCCGCGGGCAGATCGTCCGCTGGATGCTGGAGGAGGTCGGTGAGCCTTACACCCAGCACATCGTCGATTATGCCGTGTTGGGCGACAATAGCGCGGTGATGCAGGACCAGGACTATGCGCGGATCAACCCGATGCGCAAAGTGCCTGCGATCGTCCATAACGGCGCCGTCGTCACAGAGGTGGCGGCAATCTGCGCCTATCTCGCCGACGTGTTCCCGGGCGCGGGCCTGGGACCGCGCGAGGACGAAAAGGCCGATTACTACCGCTGGCTGTTCTTCGCCGCGGGACCGGTCGAACAGGCGGTCACCAACCATTATGCGAAATGGGACCCGAGCCCCGAACAGCAACGCATGTTCGGCTACGGCAGCTTTGAGCGCGCGATCGACACCCTCGCAGCGCACTTTGCCGACAGCGCCTATGTCTGCGGCGACCGCTTCACCGCGGCCGACGTCTATGTCGGAAGCCAGGTGATGTGGGGCACGCAATTCGGGACGATGCCCAAGCGGCCGGAGTTCGAGAGTTACGGCGAAAGGCTGTCTGGCCGGGATGCCTACAAGCGCGCCAAGGAGATCGACGGCAAGCTGATTGCCGAGATGCAGGCGAACAAGGAAACGACGG
>DASTDT010000176.1:0-6937 GCA_035710225.1 Sphingomicrobium sp. | reverse complement strand
AATTCGGTCACCGCCCCGAACGGCACGGTCAGCTTCGAGGGGACTCCGCCGAACGACAGTCCGACCGAGAATTGATCGTCGCCGACCTTCAGGTCCCAGAATCGGTGCTGGATGACGATGGTCATCTCGTCGGGGAAGCGCTCGGACAGATGCTTGGGGATGGAGACCCCGGCCGCGCGAGTCTCGAAGGTGATGTAGAAGTGGTGACCGCCCGGAAGCTGGCCGCCGCTGTTTTCCACCTCGGACAGGACGCGCCCGACGACGTCGCGCAGCGCCTCCTGAACGATCTCGTCATACGGAATCAGGCTTTCGGGCGTGTCGTCACTCATCGCTTCGTGGTAGCCATAAGGGCCAAGCGGTCAAGCCAGTCAGCGGAGCATACGGATGCCGATCGACCACAAGCAGCCCTATGACGACGACAATGTGTTTGCCAGGATCCTTCGCGGCGAGCTGCCGGGCGAGGTGGTGACCGAAAGCGAGCACAGCGTCGCCATCCACGATATCAACCCCCTGGCGCCGGTCCACGTGCTGGTCATTCCGCGGGGGCGCTATGTCAGCTGGGATGATTTCGCGGCCAACGCCTCCGATTCAGAAATCGCCGACCTGGTGCGAACGGCGGGGGAGGCGGCGCGGCTGACCGGCGCCGACGGCAATGGCTATCGCCTGCTCGCCAACGCCGGCCGCAACGCCGGACAGGAGGTGGCGCATCTCCACCTCCATTTGTTCGGCGGAGCCCCGTTGGGACCGATGCTGGCCCGATAGCCGGGCGACTTTGGGGCGAGCTCCACAATCGCGGCCATTTTGCGATTGCGCGGGGCGTAAAGGCCGCTAGGCTCCCCGCCACACAGGGAAAACGCTCGCCGCTGCGCGAGCGCCATGGCCAAGGGGACGTCCATGTTACTCGATCGCGTTAAGCCGCTCGACGCCATTCTGGCGACCGCGGAGAGGAAGTCGCTCAAGCGCTCGCTCGGCCCATTCCAGCTTACATTGTTCGGAATCGGCTGCATCATCGGCACGGGCATTTTCGTGCTGACCGCCGCCGGCGCGCAAAAAGCCGGACCGGGCCTTATGCTGGCGTTCGTCATCGCCGGCCTGGTGTGCATCGTCGCAGCATTCTGTTACGCCGAGATCGCGGCAATGATCCCGGTCGCGGGCTCTGCCTACACCTATAGCTATGCGACGATGGGCGAGTTCCTGGCGTGGACAGTCGGATGGGCGCTCGTACTCGAATATGCGATCGCCGCCTCCGCCGTGTCCGTCGGCTGGTCGGGCTACTTCTCAGGGACAATCCTAACCCAGTTTCTAGGAGTAGAGCTGCCTGCCTATCTCCGCGCCGGGCCTCTAGCGCTCGGCGGTGCCGAAGGCGGGCTGATCAACCTTCCCGCCTTCGTGATCGCGCTGCTCATCACCTGGCTGTTGATGATCGGCACCAAGGAGAGCGCCCGTTTCAACGCCGTCCTGGTGGCGATCAAGATCACCGCCCTGACCGCGTTCATCGCCCTTACGCTGACCAGCGTCTATTTCGACGCCGACAAGTTCAACCCCTTCCTTCCGGCGGGGATCTTCGGCGGCTTCGGCACGGGCGTGGGAGCGGTCGGCGCAGCTGCGACGATCTTCTTCGCCTATGTCGGCTTTGATGCGGTTTCGACGGCAGCCGAGGAAACCAAGAACCCGCAGCGCAACGTGCCAATCGGCCTGATCGGGTCCCTGCTGATCTGTACCGTGTTCTACATCCTCGTCGCGGCGGGCGCGATCGGGACCATCGGCGGGCAGCCCATCATGGGCCCGGGCGGCGTTCCATTCCCAGCCGGGTCCGAGGAATTGGCTCGCCAGTGCGCAATGCCGCAACACGCCGAGGCGCTGGTCTGCTCGAACGAAGCTCTTGCCCATGTGCTCCGTCAGATCGGCTTCTCCGGCGTTGGCAATGCGCTCGGGATCGCCGCCTTCCTGGCGCTTCCGTCGGTCATCCTGATCCTGCTGTTCGGACAGACGCGAATCTTCTTCGTCATGGCCCGGGACGGCCTGCTTCCGGAGAAGCTGTCGGAAGTTCACCCGCGCTGGCACACGCCCTACATCGTCACCGCGCTGACCGGTATCGTGGTTGCTATCGCCGCGGCCTTCCTGCCGGTCGGCCAGCTAGCCGACATCGCCAACGCCGGGACGCTGTATGCGTTCTTCATGGTCGCGGTTGCAGTCATGCTGCTCCGCCGACGGGATCCTGACCGGAAGCGTCCGTTCAAGGTACCGGCGCTGGTGATCATCGGGCCGCTGACCATGCTCGGGACATTGTTCCTGTTCTTCAACCTTCCCACTGCGGCCATGCTGGTGCTGCCGATCTGGAGCGCCATCGGCTTCCTCGTCTACTTCGGCTACAGCCGCAGCCGCAGCCATCTCGGCCTCGGCCGGGTGGAGGTGCATGAAGGAGAGGCGCACGACCTCGCGCCGCACGTGCCGGGCATCGACGACGCCCACAACCACTAGTCGCAAGGCTATGCCAACCATCGAGGGGAGGCTTCGCGGCCTCCCCTTTTTCGTTAGCGGAGCAGGTCGCCAGCCAGGACCTTAAGGTCCTTCTCCGGCCGGGCGCCATAATGCTGGATGACTTCCGCCGCGGCGACTGCGCCCAGCCGTAGCGATTGTTCGAGCCCGAGCCCGCGCGCCTGGCCGGCGAGGAAACCGGCGGCGAACAGGTCGCCGGCGCCAGTAGTGTCGACGAGGCGCTCGATCGGTTCGGCGGGAACGTCGGCGCGCTCGCCGCCGGCGATGGCGGACGCGCCCTTCTCGCTCTTGGTCACCACCAGGGTCGGCGCAACCGCGGCGAGCTTCGCCTTCGCAGCTTCGATGTCGTCGGCCTCGACCATGGCCAGCGCCTCGGCCTCATTGGCGAACAGGATGTCGATGCGGCCCTCGTTCAGCAATCGCCAGAAGCCGGCGCGGTGGCGCTCGACGCAAAAGGTATCGCTCAAGGTGAAGGCGACCTTGCGGCCGGCGGCGCGGGCGGCGTCGATCGCCGCTTCCATCGCCGCGCGCGGCACCTCCGGATCCCACAGATAGCCTTCGAGGTAGAGGATCGCGGCATCCGCGATTCTGGCCGGGTCGATGGCGCTGGAACTGAGGAGCTGCGCCGCGCCGAGGAAGGTATTCATGGTGCGTTGCGCGTCCGGCGTCACCAGGATCAGGCTGCGGGCGGTGGCGCCGACGTCGAGGCGGGCCGAAACGATGAAGTCAACTCCGAGGCTCTCCACGTCATGCTGGAAGATGGCGCCCAGCTGGTCCTCGCCGACCTGGCCGATGAAGCCCGCCTTGCAGCCAAGCGCCGCCAACCCGGCCGCGGTATTGCCGGCCGAACCGCCGCTGAGTTCGCGCGCGGGCCCCATTTCACCATAGAGGCGCACCGCCTCGGCCTCGTCGATCAGCCGCATCGACCCCTTGTCGAGCCCTTGCGCAGCGAGGAAGGCGTCGTCGGCGTCGGCGATGACGTCGACGATCGCATTGCCGATGCACAGCACGTCGAGGCGGGGTTCGGTCATGATCATCCTGTCGGTCGGGGGAAAAGCCGCGCTCGCCTAGCCGCGCGCGACCGGCCCGGCAAGCTTGCCAGCCCAGGGCTCGACCGCCATGATCGCCGTCATGCGTCGTATCATGGCCCTTTCGCTGATGCTCGTCGCCGTCGGCTGCGCGCGGACCCCGCAGCCCGAGCCGGTCGGGCAAGCCCCGGTCAAGCCGGCGTCCGGCCCGGTCAGCGCGCTGATCGGGCTGTCGGCGAGCGAACTGATCAGCCACTTCGGCCAGCCGCGGCTCCAGGTTCGCGAGGGACCGGGAGTGAAGCTGCAATGGGCGAGCAGCGGCTGCGTACTCGACGTCTACCTCTATCCCGAAGGAGCGCAGGGGCGCGAGCGGGCGACCCACGTGGATTCGCGGCGACCGTCCGGCGATTCGATCGACCAGCGCAGTTGCGTGGAGTTGCTCAGGCCCTAGGCGCCGAGCCGCTCGAGTGCCCAGCGGGCGGCATCTGCCACCACCGGATCGGGATCGCCGGCGTGGCGCCCGGCCGCGCTGCGCAGCGCCGGCGAACCGCTGTTGCCGGCCGCGACCAGGCAATTGCGGATGAAGCGATTGCGGCCGATGCGCTTGATCGGCGAGCCGGCGCACATCTCGCGGAAGGCCGCATCGTCGAGCGCCAGCAAATCGGCGAGCCTGGGCGCGGCGAGTTCGGCGCGGGGAAGGAAGGCGCGATTGGTCGCGGCCACTTCGGCGAAACGGTTCCACGGGCACACCGCGAGACAATCGTCGCAGCCGTAGATGCGGTTGCCGATGGCAGCGCGATATTCGACCGGGATCGGCCCGGCGAGCTCGATCGTCAAATAGGAGATGCACTTGCGCGCGTCGATCTGCCGGGGGCCGGTGATCGCCCCGGTCGGGCAGGCGGCGATGCACCGCGTGCAGCTTCCGCAATGGTCGCGCCCGGGGGCGTCGGGCACGAGCTCGATGGTCGTGTAGATGACCCCCAGGAACAGCCAATTGCCATGCTCGCGGGAGAGGAGGTTGGTGTGCTTGCCCTGCCAGCCGATCCCGGCCGCCTCGCTGAGCGGCTTTTCCATCACCGGGGCCGTATCGACGAACACCTTGAGCTCGGACGGCATGCGCTCGACCAGCCAGCGGGCGAGCGCCTTTAGGCCCTTCTTGACCGTCTTGTGATAGTCACCCCCCTGGGCATAGACCGAGATCCGGCCGACCTCGCCCTCGCCGGCAAGCGCGAGCGGATCGCGCCCCGGGGCGTAGCTCAGCCCAAGCGCGATGACGCTTTTCGCCTCGGGCCACAGGCCTGCGGGCGAAGCGCGCTGAAGCTTGCGGCTTTCCATCCACGCCATCTCGCCGTGGCGGCCATCGTCGAGCCAGCGCAATAGCCGCGGGCCGGCCTCGGGCGCCGCATCGGCGCGGGCAAAGCCGCAGGCGACGAAGCCCAGCTCGGCCGCTTTTGCGCGGATTTCCTGCTCGATGGTCATTGTCATTTGGCGATTGCGCCTTAGCACAAGGGCGATGTCCGCCAATCACGCCGTCACGGCGCACAATCTCATCAAGACCTTCGGCGAGACTCGCGCGGTCGACGGGGTCAGCCTGGCCGTCCCGGCGGGCTCGATCTACGGCATCCTCGGCCCCAACGGCGCCGGCAAGACGACCACCATCCGGATGCTGCTGGGGATCATCGACCCGGACAGCGGCGAGCGGACCCTGCTCGGCCGGGAGCGGCCGCTCGAAGCGGCGCGCGAGGTCGGCTATCTGCCCGAGGAACGCGGGCTCTATCCGGCGATGACGGCGCGCGAGGCGATCGCCTTCATGGGCGCGCTGCGCGGCCTGCCCCTCAGGGAAGGGCGGGTGCGCGCGGTCGGTCTGCTCGAGGGGCGCGGGCTCGGCGATTGGGCCGACAAGCCGATCCGCACACTGTCGAAGGGCATGGCCCAGACCGTGCAGCTGCTCGGCACGATCGTGCACAAGCCGCACCTCATCGTGCTCGACGAGCCGTTCTCCGGCCTGGACGCGATCAACCAGGCCAAGCTCGAGGACCTGATCCGCGAGGCTGCGGCGGCCGGGACGACGGTGATTTTCTCAACCCATGTCATCGCCCACGCCGAGCGATTGTGCGAGCGGGTGGCGATCATCGCCTCGGGCAAGGTGGCGTTCGACGGCGGTGTCGACGAAGCCCGCGGCCGGCTTCGCCCGATCGTCCACCTGCGAACCCGCGCCGAGGACGGGCCGTGGCGGCCGGCGATCCCGCAAGACGCGCGACGATCCGGCCGGGACTGGACCTTCGAACTCCCGGAGAGCGGCCCCGAGCCGCTGCTTAGGGCGCTGCTCGACGGAGGTGCCGGGATCGAGACATTGAGCATCGAGCGGCCCGGCCTTCATGACGCGTTCGTGGCCATCGCCGGCGAGGCCGCGGCGAAGAAGATGATCGAGACCGCGGAGCCGGCCGAATGACCCTGCGCAACACCTTGACTTCCGCCTTCGTGATCGGTCGGCGCGATTTCACCGCGACGGTCTTCAGTAAGACCTTCCTTCTGTTCCTGCTCGGCCCACTGATCCCCCTGCTGTTTGGCTTCCTGTTCGGCGGGCTCGGCGCCCGCGCCGAGCGCAACGAGGCGCCGCCGACGGTGGCGGTAATCGCCGCACCGGCGGAATTCGCCCTGCTCGACCGGGCACGCAAGAGATTCGAGCCGCTCGAGGAAGGGCGGCCACTGGTTCATCTGCGCCGGGTCGCTCCCGAGGCCAACGCTCCGGCCCAGCGCGACCGGTTGCTGGCGGCCGAGGAAGAGAAATTGCTCGGCGTGCTCGAGGGTGGGCTCAAGGCGCCGCACTTCACCGGCGCGGTCAATGCCGACGGACGGACCGTCAAGCAGATTGGACTGTTCGTCGACGAGGCGCAGCGAACGGCGCAAGGCGGCGCCGCCGCCTCGACCGGTCCGCCGGTCAGGATCAGCCTGACGGATCAATCGGGCGGGTCGCTGGCGTTTGCACGGACGGTGACGGCCCGGGCCGGACAGTTCCTGGTGTTCTTCCTCACCGTGTTCCTCGCCGGGATGCTGCTAAGCCAGCTGATCGAGGAGAAGTCGAACAAGGTGATCGAGGTGCTGGCCGCCGCCGTCCCGGTGGATTCGATCTTCGTCGGCAAATTGTTCGCCATGCTGGCGATGTCCCTGCTCGGGATCAGCGTGTGGCTGAGCGCGGGCGCGATCGGAGCGGCGGTATTCCTCGACCAGGGGCTGGGATCGCTGCCGCCACCGGCGGTTGGCTGGCCGGTCTTCATCGCCCTCGCCTTCGTCTATTTCACGACCAATTACCTGCTGATCGGGTCGGTCTTCCTGGGTATCGGCGCGCAGGCATCGACAGTGCGTGAGGTGCAGACGCTGTCGATGCCGGTGACCATGGCGCAGGTGCT
>DASTDT010000175.1:0-2871 GCA_035710225.1 Sphingomicrobium sp. | reverse complement strand
GGTGATCGGCGCCTGGGCGGCGGTCCATGGCTATGCGCTGTTCGTCCACGAGCTTGGCCGATCGAGCCTGATCGTAGCGCCATTGCTGATCGCGGCGGCCTGCTGGCTCAACGTCGGCCTGTTCATCATTGCCCATGACGCGATGCACGGATCGCTCGCGCCGCACCGGCCGCGCGTCAACCGGGCGTTCGGGCGGGTCGCGCTCGGCCTCTACGCCGGCTTCTGGTTCGATTCGTTGCGCAAGAGCCATTTCGAGCATCATCGCCGGCCGGGAACCGCGGACGACCCCGATTTCAGCGCGCACCGCCACCTGTTTCCTTGGTACGCGGGCTTCATCCGCCGCTATTTCGGCTGGCCGCAGCTACTCGTCCTGGCAGCCGCGACCGCGGTGTTGCGGCTGGCCGGGGCGCCGATGGCCAACATCCTGCTGTTGTGGGCGGCGCCGGCTATGCTGTCGTCGCTGCAACTCTTCTATTTCGGCACGTTCCTTCCGCATCGGCCGGACGAACAGGGGTTCGCCGACGACCACCGCGCACGGAGCAGCGCGTTCGGCTGGCTTGTCTCGCTGCTCAGCTGCTACCACTTCGGTTATCACCACGAACACCATCTGGCGCCGCACGTGCCGTGGTGGCGACTGCCGGCCGAGCGGCGCCGCACAGCGCTTGCTCGATAAGGTCGGCGGCCCGGCGAACACCGCCGCTGGCCGCGATTTCCGCACCCAGCCTGCGCGCGTTCGCGGCAAACGCCGGGTCGCCGAGGACTTGCTCGACCGCGCTCCGGATTCGGCCAGTCGTGCGCCAACGGTGAAGGGTCAGGGCCGCGCCCGCCCGCTCGAGGCGAGCGGCCGTCGCCGGCTGCTCGAAGGTCAACGGCAAGGCGACCATCGGCACGCCTTGGCCGAGCGAATCGAGCACGGTGTTGAAGCCGCAGTGTGTGATTGCGAGCGCGCTTCGGGCGAGCACCGCGCGCTGGGGGACGAAAGCATGGACCAATGGCTGGCCTGCTAGGCGCCGGACATCGCGCTCGGCCAGCATTCCGCCATGGGCGATCAGCAAATTGGCATCGAGACCGGCAACCGCTTCGGCTACCGCCCGGAATATGCCGGCGCGCGAACCCTGCAGCGTTCCCAGCGAGCAAAAGATCAACGGCCGCCCATCGTCGGGAAGATCGACGTCCATCTGCTGCTCGGGTCCTCGAAGAGGTCCGACGTAGTGAAAGTTGGGGGGCAATTGCTGGCGCGGGAAGTCGAGGCCGCGGATGCATTGGGTGATCTGGCCGCGAGTCGACCAGCTGTCGTGCGCGAAGCGGATGCCGGGCCGGCCGAGGCGCCGGGCGTGGCGGCGGATGACCTTGGTGATCGGTCGTTCAACCCACCGCGCGACCCGGTAGCCGCCGAGGTTGCGGCGGATGCCCCTGGGGCTCGGGTCGTAGCCCCACGGCAGCACCGGCGGCGGAACCCCGGGCTCGAGGTTCAGCGGCAAGGCGTTCGCGATATTGACGAACGGAACGTCCAGCGCCGTCGCGACCAGGCTCGCCGCGGCATCGGTCTGGTCGATGATCAGGCCGTCGGGGCCCAAATCGTCGATAACGGCGGGCAGCGCGGTGCAGATCGTCTTCGCGAAGCCGGCGAGGTCTCGGATCAGCCGGCGGATGCTGAGCGGTCCGCCAAGACGCGAGAGGCGGTCGAGATAGGGCTTCAAACTGCCTTCGGGCCAGTCGCTTTCCCCGAACGCCTGGAAGGCGAGATCGCGGGGCAGCCTGGCGCGCATGTCGGGAAATCCGAGAAAGGTGACGCGATGGCCGCGGGACTGAAGCTCGCGGGCGAGCACGGACATCGGATTGATGTGCCCGGGCAACGGCGGGCACAGGACCCCGAAATGCGCCATTAGCGGCGGCGTCCGACGGCCGCCGCCTCGGCAATGCTCGGCAACAGATAGCCAAGCTTGCGCACCTTGCCGATCGTCACCCGCCGGTCCCAGGCCGCCGCCCCGCGCTGCTCGACCGCACGGCCGATCGCCCCGTAGATCCGGGCTGCGGCAAGCACCGCAACGCGGCTTCGAAACGGCAGCCGGCCGACGCCGGCGCGTGCGCACTGCTCGTACAAGGCGACGCGAGCGACGAGGCGCCGTGCGATTTCGCGACGAGCCGGGAGGTGCTCGTCGGCGAACAGGCTTTCGTGGCTGACATCCAGCTCGTCGAGCCAGGACTGCGGGACATAGCAGCGGCCACCGGCGAAATCCTCGCGCAGATCGCGGGCGATATTGGAAAGCTGGAAGGCGA
The DNA here is from genome assembly GCA_035710225.1 of Sphingomicrobium sp. Taxonomy (GTDB): domain Bacteria; phylum Pseudomonadota; class Alphaproteobacteria; order Sphingomonadales; family Sphingomonadaceae; genus Sphingomicrobium. Next base: position 591 of record DASTDT010000175.1, on the reverse strand, counting down.
TGCCAAGATCGGCGGCCCGCTCCAGCGTTTCTTGGTCATCGTCGGCAACACCCATGACGATGGCCATCATGCAGCCGACGGCGCCGGCGACATGGTAGCAGTAGCGGTCGAGATCCGCTTCGGTCTGCGGCCGCCAGCCTTGCTCATCGAGTTCGAAACCGGCGAGATGATCGTCGATGAGGCGAAGCGGTATCGGCCGTTCGTGAACGAGCTGACCGAGCGCGTCGAACGGGGCTTCGCCGATCCGCTGGCCCGCGTATGCCAGCAGCGTCTTCTCGCGGATCGCGGCCATGCTCGACTTCGGGCCCGATCCGAAGCCGAGCGTCTGGCCGTCGCAAGCGTCGTCGCAATGCCGGCACCACCAGTAGAGCAGCCACGCGCGCTCGCGGGTTTCCTTGTCGAACAGCAGGCTGGCCGCGCGAAAGGATTTGGAGCCCTTGCGGATGGCTCGGCGGGCGCCGTCGACGAGCTGCTCGCGCGTCATCGGGCGAGGTCCGCGATCATCAGCCCGGCGGTCGCCTTGGCGCTTCCGACAACGCCGGGAATTCCCGCGCCCGGATGCGTGCCGGCGCCGACGAAATAGAGGTTGGG
>DASTDT010000174.1:0-3261 GCA_035710225.1 Sphingomicrobium sp. | reverse complement strand
GCCAGGGCGCTGGTCGAGGCCGCGAAGAGCGGGGAGGGCGGCTCGCTGCCGATCGTCGCGCTCGGCGCGCTCGGCGCCAATGCGGAAGCGCTCGCGGTGGCATCCACACAAATCCGGCGCGATGGGCCGCGCGGCCTGCCCGTGCTGTTCCAGCCGCCGCTCGCTGCGGCCCGCCACCTGCCGCAAGTCGCCGATCTCGCGCAGCGGCACGGGCTCGTCAGCTATTGGAAGGGCAGCGGCAAGCGGCCCGATTTCTGCAAGGAGAAGGGCGCTCCGGCGCTGTGCGGGAAGCTCTAGCAGTCGCGGCTGGTCAGGGCTTGCGCTCTTCCGCCGCGAAGGCGATTCGAAGCGCCTCGGACAGGCTCCGCACCTCCAGCTTGGTCATCAGGTTGGCGCGGTGGATCTCGACCGTTCGGGCGCTGATCCCGAGGTCATAGGCGATCGTCTTGTTAGGAAGGCCCCTCGCCAGGCCGTCGAGCACTTCGCGCTCGCGCGGAGTGAGCGATTGCAGCCGGACGGCCGCGTCTTCGGCGCGATCGCGCTGGGTTTCGGCGCGGGAGAGCCGGTCGAACGCCTGCTCGACCGCCGACATCAGAAGCGCTTTCTCGAACGGTTTTTCGATGAAATCGATGGCGCCCGCCTTCATCGCCTGGACTGCGAGGCTGACGTCACCATGACCGGTCATGATGATCACCGGAAGTGTAACGCCCTTGTCCTTGAGCGCCTGCTGCACTTCCAGCCCGTCCATTCCGGGCATTCTTATGTCGAGCAGGATGCAGCCCGGCTCGAGCTTTGCTGCATTCTTGAGCAACTCGACGCCGGATTCATAGGTTTCGACCCGGAAGCCGGAGGTCTTGAGCATGAACCCCGCGGACCGGCGGATGGCCTCATCGTCGTCGACAAGGTGGATCAGGCGCTCGTCACTCATTCGTCGGGCTCCGCGGTTGGAAGGGTGAAGGAAAAGGCGGTGCCGCCGTCGGCTTCAGCCTCGAACCAGATTCGCCCGCCGTGCGCCTCGACGATCGTCCGACAGATCGACAATCCGATGCCCATGCCTGCCTTCTTGGACGTCACGAACGGCTGGAACAACTGCTCGGCGATCGGTTCGCTGATCCCGCTCCCGGTATCGGAGACGCTGACCTTCACCATGCCATCCTGCTTAAGCGTGCTGATGCGAAGGCAGCGGCGCGGGCTTTCCACCATCGCGTCGATGGCGTTGCGGATGAGGTTGATGAGCACCTGCTGCACCTGGATCCGGTCGACAAACACCTGGGCCGCCTGGGGGTCCAGGTCGATCTGCACGTCAATGCCATGCTCGCGCGAGCCGACCAGCGCGAGCGCATTCGCCTCGCCGACCAACTTGGGCAGGCTCTCCAGCCGGCGCTCGCTTTCGCCATGCGACATGAAGTCGCGAAGCCGCCTGACGATCTGGCCGGCGCGGATCGACTGCTTGGCTGCTTCGTCAAGTGCCTCGCGGACCATTTCGAGCGCGGCTGGATCCGATGCGCGATCGAGCAGGTCGCGGGCCGCCTCGCAATAATTGGCGATCGCGGCGAGCGGCTGGTTGAGCTCGTGCGCGAGGCTCGAGGCCAGGGTCCCCATTTCGCTGACCCGGCCGACATGCGCCAGTTCGCTCTGCAGGTCCTGGAGTCGAAGCTCCGCCTGCTGCCGCTCGGTCAGGTCGCGGATGAAGCCGGTGAAGATGCGATGGTCGCCGATCCAAGCCTCGCCGATCGCAAGCTCGATCGGGAAGGTCGAGCCGTCGCTGCGAAGCGCGGTCGTGATCCGGCCGATGCCGATGATCTTGCGCTTGCCGGTGGCAAGATAGGTGTCGAGGTAGCCATCGTGCCGCTCCCGGTCGGGCGACGGCATGAGCATCCGGACGTTCCTGCCCAGGACCTCGTCCTCGGAATAGCCGAACATCTTTTCGGCCGCGGCGCTGAACGACAGGATGTCGCCATTTTCCTCGATCACGACCATGGCGTCGGGGACGGTTGCGAGAATCGAGCGCAGGTGGGCCTCACTGTCCTTGCGGTTGAGCGCCTTGCGGATCATCGGTCGCTCATAGCAAAGCCAATGCCAAAGGCTATCGGTTGCCGAAGCGCCCGGCAACCGTGGCCGACTCCGGAAACTTACTTATCCAATCCGGCGCACGCCCAGCCTAAGTCGGCAATCATGAACAAGCTTGGGTCGGTTGGCGTGCACGCGCCGGACGAAGAGTCGGCGGAAGACCTCGAGCTGCGCCTGAAGCGCCTGCGTTCCCGGATGGAGGCGGAGGGTCGCCATTCGGCGGTCAGCGCGCTCGACAAGGCGATATCGCGGGCGATCAGCCGGCGATCGCGAAAAGCCGGCGGCGGATGATCACCCGGGGCCAGCAGATGCTGGCGCTCCGGCGGCGGCGGATGGCCGCCGCGCTCCCGTTCCTGCGCGGGGGCTTCCGGCCTTTCTTCTTCGGTGGCGCGGCCTGGGGGCTCATCGCGCTGACGTTGTGGATCCTGGCGCTCGTCGGCGCGGTGAGCCTGCCGACCATGTTCGACCCACTTGCCTGGCACCGGCACGAGATGCTGTTCGGCTTCGTCGGCGCGGTGATAGCGGGGTTCCTGCTCACCGCGATCCCCAATTGGACCGGGCGTCTGCCGATCGCGGGTCCGCCGCTGGCGGCGCTGGCGGGCCTGTGGCTCGCAGCGCGGCTCGCCGTCCTCTTTTCGGCGAAGATCGGAATGTTCGAAGCCGCGGTCCTCGACATCGGCTTCTATCTCGTCCTCGCCTTCGTCGGCGCCCGCGAGGTGCTTGCGGCGAAGAACCGCAACCTGCCGATCGTAGGCGTCGTTCTGCTGTTCGCGGCGGCCAACGCGCTCGACCATATCGGCGCGGCCGGACTGATGGCCAACGCCGATCTCGGCTGGATGCTCGGCCTGTCGCTCGTGATCCTGCTGATCTCCCTGATCGGCGGCCGCATCACGCCGTCGTTCACGCGCAACTGGATGGCGAAGCAGGGCATGGCGGGGCGCTTGCCGACGCAGCCCGGACGCTTCGACCTGCTGGTCATCGGAATCACCGCGCTTGCCTTGCTGTTCTGGGTCAGCGGCCCGGCCGGCCTCGTTGCGGGCGGGCTGCTCGTCGCCGCGGCGCTGCTGCAGGCGGTGCGCCTGGCGCGGTGGGGAGGGTTCCGAACGATCCGCGATCCGCTCGTTGCCGTCCTCCACGTCGGCTACGCCTGGGTGCCGATCGGGCTGGCGCTGCTGGGCCTAAGCCTCGCCG
>DASTDT010000173.1:0-3441 GCA_035710225.1 Sphingomicrobium sp. | reverse complement strand
CCGCGCGCCTTCTCGAGCGTCGGCGTCAAGCTGGCCTTGGCCGCTTGAGGCATCGGCGATGACTGCGGGCAGCCTCACCACCATCGTCGCGGAGCCGTGGGACGATTGGGGGCTGATCGACAGCGGCCATGGACGCAAGCTGGAGCGTTACGGCCCGGTGCGGGTGATCCGTCCCGAGCCGCAGGCGATGTGGGCCCCGGCGAGCGACGCGTGGCAGGCCGACGCCACCTTCATGCCCGGCAGCGACGAGGAGGGCGGCGGGCGCTGGCAGGTCCAGGGCCAGGTGCCGGCGGACTGGCCTCTGGCGCGCGGTAAGGTCCGCTTCCACGCCAGCCTTACCCCATTCCGCCATCTGGCCTTTTTCCCCGACATGGCGCCGCAATGGGACTGGATGCGCGAACGGCTAGGGCCAGACACAGAGGCGCTCAACCTGTTCGGCTACACCGGGGTGGGCACACTCCAGCTGGCCGAGACGGGCGCCCGGATGGTCCACGTCGACGCCTCGAAGAAGTCGGTCGAGGGCGCCCGCCGCAATGCCGAGCTGTCGGGCATGACCGGTCACCCGATCCGCTGGCTGGTCGACGACGCGGCGAAGTTCACCGCGCGCGAGGTCCGGCGCGCCCGCCGCTACGATGGGATCATGCTCGACCCGCCCAAGTTCGGACGCGGGCCCGAGGGCGAGCTATGGCGGCTGGAGGAGCATCTCGCGCCGTTGCTGGGCGATTGCGTCAAGCTGCTCGACGCCAACAGCCGGTTCCTGGTGCTGACGGTCTATGCGGTCCGCATGTCGGCGCTCAGCATCTTCGAGTTGATGCGGCAGGTGACCGACCATCTCGGCGGAAGTGTCGAATGCGGCGAGATGGCAGTCCGCGAGGAAGCACGAAGCCTGCTGCTACCTACCGCTATCTTCGCCCGCTGGTCGCGCTAGGACCCGCTAGCCCCTTCTAGGTCCGCGCCGCCCGGATCGCCGCGCCGGTCACAAACGGCGCCCCGGCGAGGATGAATAGGGCCACCGCGGCCTCCAGCTTGAGCGCCGCGCCGGCGTCGCCCGACGCCGCGGCCGCCCCGAAGATCACCAGGGGCGCGGCCAGCGGCAGCAGCAGCACGCCGGCCAGCGAGGCCGCCCGGCCGAGGCCGGAAGTAAGCGCCGCCACGGCGACGGCGAGCGCCGCCAGCGCGGGCGTCCCGATCAGCAGGCTGAGCGCCGTCCGCGCGGTCGCCTGCGGCGAAATTCCGACCAAAGCGCTGGCTGGCAGCAGGGCGAGCAGGAGCAGCGGCCCGAACGCCAGCCAGTGGCCGGCGATCTTGGCGGCGGCGACCGCTTCCTCGCTGGTCCCGCTCAGGGCCAATTGATCGAGGATTCCCTCGGCCCGGTCGGGCTCGATCAGCCGCTCGATCGGCAGCAAGGCCGACGTCAAGGCCGCGATCCACAGCGCGCCGGGGCCGATTCGCGCAAGCACCGGAGCATCGGGCCCGATCGCGAACGGGACGATGGCGGCGACGATCAGGAAAAAGATCGTCGGCAGCCACGCCGCGCCGCCCAGCCCGCGCAGGAGTTCGCGCCGGATCAAACGTCCGGTCATCGACCCACCGCCAGTTCCTGCCACTCGCCGCCGGGAGCACGGTGGCTGGCGGCGATGACGCCGCCGCCCGCAGCGCGGTGACCGGCGATGGCGTCGTCGAGCCACGCCATGCCGTCGGAATCGAGGCCGTTGAGAGGTTCGTCGAGCAGCCACAATGGCGCGCCACTGGCCATCACGCGTGCCAGCCGCGCGCGCCGCGCCTGGCCGGTCGACAGCAGGCGAACAGGGATGTCGCGCAGCGGATCGAGACCGAAGGCGGTCGTCGCCTCGCTTTGGTGCGGCCCCTTCCAGAACGCCAGCGCCCGGCCCAGCGGAAGCTCGCGATCGAGCGCAAGATTGTCATCGGCAAGCGCGGCTTGGGCGCTTCGGATCGTGCCCGCGCTTGGCTGCAACAGGCCGGCGACGAGCCGGATCAGGCTCGATTTCCCGCAGCCGTTCGGCCCGGTGAGAAGCACGGCGCCGCTCGGCGGCAGGCTTAGGTCGAGCCCTTCGAACAGCAGCCGACCGCCGCGGATCAGCGCCAGCGAGCGCCCGTCGACGAGGGTCAAGCCTGATCCTCCAGCGCGTGCATGTCCGCGTCGGAAAATCCGAAGTGATGGCCGGCCTCGTGGATGAGGACATGGCGGACGAGATGCTCGAGCTCCTCGCCGTCCTCGACCCATTCGTCGAGGATCGCACGGCGAAACAGGCGGATGCGGTCGGGCATCGTCCCCGAAGTGTCGACGCTGCGCTCGTGCAGCGGAACGCCTTCATAGACCCCCGTAAGGTCGAGCGGATGTTCGATGCCAAGCTCGGCGAGCAGTTCGTCGTCTGCGAATTCCTCGACCTGGAGGACGACATCGCGAAGCTTTGACGCGAACGGCTCGGGCAGCGCGGCCAGCGCGGCGCGGGCGATTGCCTCGATCTCGTCGATCGTCGGAGGGTGGCCGAAGCGGCGCGTCATCGCGGTCGAGCCTTAGGCAAGCTTGCCCGCGCCGCCAAGCGCCTCTAGAGCGCGCATCCCAGGCGTTAGGTACGGAGCGGTGGCCGAGTGGTCGAAGGCGCTCGCCTGGAAAGTGAGTATACGGCAAAACCGTATCGAGGGTTCGAATCCCTCCCGCTCCGCCATTTTTGCCGTGGGTGCTCGGATACCGGCCAAGGCCGGTAGCGGCGCGAGAATCATGGACGCCGCGACGACGGAGGCGTATCCGGCGACGCATGGGCCCAAGCTGGCTGATCCCCTTTGCCACCGTCGTCGTCACGGTCGTCCTCATGGAAGCCGTGGCCGCGGCGGTGCATCGCTTCGTCATGCACGGGCCGGGCTGGGGGTGGCACCGCTCGCACCATGAGCCGCGCGCGGGCGCGTTCGAGCGGAACGACCTTTACGCGCTTGTCTTTGCCGCGGTCAGCATCGCGCTGTTCCTGCCCGGCGGGCCTTGGCCGCTTCTGTGGTGGGTCGGCGTCGGCATGCTAATCTACGGCCTGCTCTACACCTTGCTCCACGACGGGCTGGTCCATCGCCGGCTGCCGGTCGGGCTAGTGCCGCGTCGTGGATACCTGAAGCGGCTGGTCCAGGCGCACCGCCTTCACCACGCGGTCAAGGAGCGCGACGGCGCGGTGTCGTTCGGCTTCCTCTATGCCCCGCCGGTGGACCGGCTGATCGCGCAGATGCGAGCGGGCCGGGACGGGCGATGAGCGCGGCCCGCCAGACCGCGATCGGCGTGACTCTGGCGCTGGTGGTGATCGGCGCCTGGGCGGCGGTCCATGGCTATGCGCTGTTCGTCCACGAGCTTGGCCGATCGAGCCTGATCGTAGCGCCATTGCTGATCGCGGCGGCCTGCTGGCTCAACGTCGGCCTGTTCATCATTGCCCATGACGC
>DASTDT010000172.1:0-9741 GCA_035710225.1 Sphingomicrobium sp. | reverse complement strand
TCGAGCGCAACCGGCGCGCCGCACCAGATCCGGCGCAATTCGTCGAGGGAGACCGATGCCGGGCGGAGCGCGATCATGAGGCGAGCATCGGCAGGTCGAGCCCCTGCTCTCGCGCGCATTCAATTGCCTCGCCGTACCCCGCATCCGCGTGGCGCATGACGCCGGTCGCTGGGTCGTTCCACAGCACGCGCTCGAGCCGCCGCGCCGCCTCCTCGGTGCCGTCGCAGACGATCACCATGCCGGAATGCTGCGAATAGCCCATGCCGACGCCGCCGCCATGGTGCAGCGACACCCAGGTTGCGCCCGAGGCCGTGTTGAGCAGCGCGTTCAGGAGCGGCCAGTCGGAAACGGCGTCCGAGCCGTCCTTCATGGATTCGGTTTCGCGGTTCGGCGAGGCGACGGAGCCGGAGTCCAGATGATCGCGGCCGATGACGATCGGCGCCTTCAGCTCGCCGCTCGCCACCATGGCGTTGAAGGCGAGGCCGAGCCGGTGCCGCTGGCCGAGGCCGACCCAGCAGATGCGCGCCGGCAGGCCCTGGAAGGCGATCCGCTCGCGCGCCATGTCGAGCCACCGGTGCAAATGCGGATCGTCCGGGATCAGCTCCTTAACGCGCTGGTCGGTGCGGTAGATATCCTCGGGATCGCCGGACAGTGCGACCCAGCGGAACGGACCAACGCCGCGGCAGAAGAGCGGACGGACATAGGCGGGCACGAAGCCGGGGAAGTCGAACGCATGGGCGACGCCCATGTCCTTCGCTTCCTGGCGAATGTTGTTGCCGTAATCGAAGGTCGGGACGCCCATGTCCTTGAAGGCGAGCATCGCCTCGACGTGAACAGCGATGGAGGCGCGGGCGGCTTCGGCAACGGCGGCGGGATCGCGCTCGCGCATCTCCTGCCACTTGGCGACGCTCCAGCCCATCGGCAAGTAGCCGTTGACCGGATCGTGGGCGCTGGTCTGGTCGGTGATGGCGTCTGGCCGGATGCCGCGGGCGAGCATCTCGGGGACGATTTCGGCCGCATTGCCGAGCAGGCCGACGCTGGTCGGTTCGGTGGCGGCGCGGATGATGTCGAGCGCTTCGTCGATGCTGGTGGCGCGGCGGTCGAGGTAGCGGGTCTCGAGCCGCTTCTCGATGCGGCTGTCCTGGCACTCGATGGCGATGCAATGGGCGCCCGCCATCACCGCCGCGAGCGGCTGTGCGCCGCCCATCCCGCCGAGGCCTGCCGTGAGGATCCACTTGCCGCTGAGGTCGCCGCCGTAATGCTGGCGGCCCATCTCGGCAAAGGTCTCGTAAGTGCCTTGGACGATGCCCTGGCTGCCGATGTAGATCCACGAGCCGGCGGTCATCTGGCCGTACATCATCAGCCCGGCGCGATCGAGCGCGTTGAACGTCTCCCAATTCGCCCATTTGGGGACGAGGTTGGAGTTGGCGATGAGCACGCGCGGTGCGTCCTTGTGGGTCGGGAAGACGCCGACCGGCTTGCCCGACTGGACCAAAAGGGTCTGGTCCTCGTCGAGGCGCTCCAGCGTCTCGACGATCTTGTCGTAACAGGCCCAGTTGCGCGCGGCCCGGCCGATCCCGCCATAGACAACCAGGCTCTGCGGATCCTCGGCAACTTCATCGTCGAGATTGTTCATCAGCATCCGAACCGCCGCCTCGGTGGTCCAATGCTTCGCCTTGATTTCGCTGCCGCGGCGGGCGCGGATGCGGCGGCTGTTGTCGCGTCGGTCGGTCAAAATCCTGGCCTTGATCGAAGAGAAGTGCGCCGCCTCCTATCTCCGCAGCGCCGCGAAGTCAGGTGGAAAGCAGGTTGATCCGCGTGACCATGAACAGAGTCGCGAGCACAGCGGTCAGCGCCGAGGCGGCAAGCTGAAGCCGACCTCGGCTCCGCAGGGCCGCGATCCCAAGGACAAGCGCGACGAACGGAAAGACGATGGTCGGCACTGCCCCGGCCGTGACCCCGCTCAAGGCCAGCAGCACGAGGATGGCAACCAGGGTAAAGATATTGTGGGCGGTAATGTAGCGCCGGCTTTCGCGCTCGTGGAAGTCCTTGAGGTCGAGCGGCGCGGAGCCTTCCGTCTCTGGGACCACGAGAGCGCAAAAGGCATACAGGCTGGTCATGGAGACGAGCCATCCGAAGACTCGGATCAACGGCCAGTCGGGGTCGAGCCGGGCACCCCACAACGCACCCCAATTGCCGAGAACAATGGCGAAGGCGGTCCAGATCCAGATGGCGTGAGTGAGGGAGAAGGTGCTGCGATCGCCATATCTGATCATGGCGACGACGCCGGTGATGATCTTGGTCATCGCCAGCGAGGTGACGATCGAGATGAGCGCGAAGACGAACTCGAAGGGGGTCATGGTCAGCTGTCATGGCCGGCGAACACCCGCCGCTCTGGCGCAAGCCCGATCCAATAGGCGAGCTCTGCCGGTTGATCGATACCCCACACCGCAAGGTCGGCCGCCTTGCCCGGTTCGAGCGATCCGACGTCGTGAGCGAGGCCGAGCGCTCGGGCGGCGTTGACGGTCATGCCGGCAAGCGCTTCCTCGGGCGTGAGGCCGAACAAAGTGGCGGCCATGTTCATCGCCAGCTGCGGGCTGAGCAATGGCGACGTGCCAGGGTTGCAATCCGTGGCAACGGCGATCGGGACCGCGTGGTCGCGCAGCATTTGCACCGGCGGCTTGCGGGTTTCCTGAAGCGCATAGAAGGCGCCCGGGATGAGCACCGCCACGGTCCCCGCCGCCGCCATCGCCTTGGCCCCTGCGGTATCGAGATGTTCGAGATGATCGGCCGACAGCGCCTTGTAGCGCGCGGCTAGCCCGGCGCCGTTGCTGTTGCTCAATTGCTCGGCGTGGAGCCGGACCGGAAGACCGTGAGCGCGAGCGGCGGTGAACACCCGCTCCACCTCCTGGGCTGTGAAGGCGATGGTCTCGCAAAAGGCATCGACGCTGGTCGCCAGTTTCGCCTTGGCCACCGCCGGGATCATCTCGCCGATGACGGACTTGAGATAGGCTTCGCGCGCCGGGCCTTCCTTCGCGCCGGGCGGCAAGGCGTGGGCAGCGAGCAAGGTCGGCACGATCCGCACCGGCTCGCCCTGGCCGAGCGTTCGGACCGCCTCGAGCAGCTTGATCTCGGTCGCCGTGTCGAGACCGTAGCCCGACTTGATTTCGACCGTGGTGACGCCGCCGGCCATCAGCGCGCGAAGCCGGCGGCGCGACTGCGCGACGAGGTCGTCCGGAGTGGCGGCGCGGACCGCGGCGACGGTCGAGACGATGCCGCCCCCGGCTTGCGCGATCTCGGCGTAGCTTGCGCCGGAGCGGCGCATCGCATGCTCGTCGGCGCGTGTGCCGGCGAAGACCAGATGCGTATGGCAATCCACCAGGCCGGGCGTGACCCAGGCCCCGCCCAACGCGGTCACCTCGCGGGCGCGAAATCCGGCCAGCTCGGTCCGGCTTCCGACCCGGACGATCCGTCCCCCGTCGATGCCGATCGCCGCATTGCGCACGATCCCGAGCGGATCGCCGGGACGCGCGACCATCGTCGCGACATGACAGTCGGTGATCAGGCGGTCCCACATGCGATTGGCCATAAGCGGACGGGCTGCTAGGCGTCAAAGCATGAGCGGCTGGCCCAACCTCGGCGACTTGACGGGCGGCGGCGCCGACGCGCCGGTCGGGCTGGTCGGGGCGCCGCTGGGCGCCGGATCGGTCACTCCCGGCCGGTGCGACCTGGCGCCGGCCGAGCTGAGGAAGGTGCTGCGCCGGATCGGCCTGTTCGACATCGAAGCCGGAACGGAACTGTCCGCATCGATCCGCGACCATGGCGACGTGGACGTAGCCGGGATGACCATCGAACAGGCGACCCCGCCGATTCGCGATTCGGTGGCGGCAAGCGTGGCGGATCATCGGCTGACCCTTGTCATCGGCGGCAACAATGCCGTGACCCGGCCGGCCGTCCATGGCCTCGCGGCAGCGATGGAGGTGGCGCTCGACGAGGTCGGGCTGATCACGCTCGATGCCCATCTCGACATGCGCGACCTGACGGACGGCCTGGGCAACGGCAATCCGGTGCGGGCGCTGATCGCCGACGGCTTGCCGGGCGCCAATATCGCGCAGATCGGCCTTGCGCCGTTCGCCAATTCGCGCGCGATGCAGTCGGACGCCGCGGCCGCCGGCAACAGGCTGATCACGATCGGCGACGTGCGCGAGCGCGGGATCGCGGCGGCGGTCGCCGAGGCGCTCACCCATGTCGCGCACTGCCGGGTGCTGGCCGTCGACTGCGATATCGACGTCATCGACCGCAGCCAATTCCCCGCCGCGCCCGGGGCGCGCCCGGGCGGGATGGCGGCCGGCGACTTCTTCACCGCAGCCCGATTGCTGGCCGCCGACAGCCGGGTCGCGCTGATCGATCTTACCGAATGGGATCCGCCGCTCGACCCGACCGACCTCAGCGCGCTCACCGCCGCGCGCTGGCTGGCGGAATGCCTCTCCGGCTTCGAGGCGCGCTGAACTCTGTCGCCGCCGCCCGAAAACGGGACGCACCGCTGATTTGGACGATTGACTTGGGTTAGACCCAAGTTCATCAACGTTAACGGGAATTTAGCCGAGTCGCCCGCGCGTTCGGCTGTATTGGGCAGTCCAGCGGGGGGGGCTAATGAGTTTTCGTAAGAGCCGGTTGATCACGGGCGTCGTCGTTACGTCCGCCATACTTCCTCTCACCTGTGCCAACGCCCAATCAGTCGCTCCGACCCGAGACGAGCTGACTCGCAACCCGCCGGCGCCGGCGCCGCAGTCGAGCCTCAACGTGGTCGGCGACGTCGAGCGTTCGCCCTGCCCCCTGGCCGATCCGCAATATGCCGAGATCAGGGTCAAGGTGACCGACGTCCAGTTCAACAACCTGAAGGGCGCTACCGCCGACGAGTTGCGGCCGACCTGGGCCGAATATGCCGGCACCGACCAGCCGGTTTCGATCATTTGCGAAATCCGCGACCGCGCCGCGACCTACCTGCGCGACAAAGGCTATCTTGCCGCGGTCCAGGTGCCGACCCAGCGAATCGAGGGCGGCGTGGTCCGGCTCGAAGTGCTGTATGCGCGGGTCACCGCGATCCGCGCGAGGGGCCAGACCGGCGGGGCGGAGGCCAAGCTCGCCGGCTACCTGACCCGGCTGACCGAGGACGAGATCTTCAACCGCTACACCGCCGAGCGCTATCTTCTGCTCGCGCGCGACCTGCCCGGATACAATGTCCAACTGACGTTGAAGCCGGCCGGAACCGGGCCGGGCGAACTGGTCGGCGAAGTGACGGTGATCCGCCAACCCTATTCGGTCGACCTCATGGTCCAGAACCTGGCGGCGAAGGCGACAGGGCGCTGGGGCGGCCAGCTGCGCGGACAGGCCTATGGCCTGACCGGGCTTGGCGACGCGAGCTATGCAGCCATTTATTCGACGCTCGATTTCAAGGAGCAGCAGATCCTTCAGCTCGGCCACAGCTTCCGGCCGGGCAACGAGGGGCTGCTGGTCAACGGGCAATTCACCTATGCGTGGACCAAGCCCGACATCGACAAGCAGCAGTCCAGCGACCCGGACCTGAAGGCGCGGACATTGTTCGCGACCCTTGGCCTGGCCTACCCGTTGATTCGCAGCCAGCAGCGCAACCTGACCCTGGGCGGCGGCTTTGACTGGGTCGACCAGAAGGTCGACTTCTTCGGGCCGCTGACCCGCGACCACCTGCGCATCGCTTGGCTGCGCGCCGACTATGACGCCGTCGATCTCACGTCGCGGCGGCCGGCGTGGCGGGTCGCCGGAACGGTCGAGCTGCGCAAGGGGCTCGACATCCTCGGCGCCAGCGAGCGCTGCTGCGACCCCGAGGACACGCCCACCAGCCGCGCCGATGGCAAGCCGACCGGGACTCTGATCCGCGCAAATGGAACCGCGGAATTCGCGCTCGGCAGCAAGCTTGCCGTGGCCGTCAGCCCGCGCGGGCAATTGAGCTTCGACCCCTTGCTGTCGTTCGAGGAGTTCACCGCCGGCAATTACACCGTCGGCCGCGGCTACGACCCGGCGATCATCTCGGGCGACAGCGGGCTTGGCGTTGCGGTCGAACTTCGCGGCCCCCGTCTTCCGTTCCATCGCAACCGGATCGCTGTCCAGCCTTACGCCTTCGGCGACGCCGCGTGGGTGTGGAACAAGAAGTTCGACGACGAGAATAATCACGTGAAATCGGTCGGTGGCGGCATTCGTGCCGCGCTCGCCGACCGCATGGCGCTCGACGCCGCCGTCGCCGTCCCGCTCGAGAAAGCGGGAATCGAAAACAAGCGTGGAGACGTCCGCTTCCTGATGACGCTCACGACCCGATTGTTGCCCTGGAGGTGATCATGCGTACTTCAATCAACCGCCGCAATCGCACGGCCTGTTCGATCCTCGCACTGGCAACGGCGCTCGCTGTGGGGCCGAGCCCGGCGGCGGCGCAGAGCTTCCAATACCAGCCCAATCCCACGGTCCTGGGCTCGGCAGTGATCACCAATCCGGACGCATCGACGACCCAGATCGTCGTCAACAATCCGCAGACGGTCATTACCTGGACGCCGACGGATACGGCGACGTCAACCTCACCGATCGTCTTCCAGCCCGGCGGGACGACCGCCAACTTCGTCGGCGGAAGTAATTTCGCGGTGCTCAATCGGATCATCGCCACCGACCAGACGCGCCAAATCCAGTTCTTCGGGACGGTCAATTCCTATATCGGCGCGGTTGGCGGAAACACAGGCGGAAGCATCTACTTCTACGCACCGGGCGGATTCCTGCTCGGCGGCGGAAGCGTATTCAACGTGGGGTCCCTGGTATTGTCGGCGTCGCCGATCCTGCACGACGCCAACGGAACCTTCATTACCGGTGCGCGCAACGAGGTTACGTTCGGCCAGGCCACGCAACTCGGCGCGACGATCACCACGAACCCCGGCAGCCAGATCAACGCGCTCGGCAACCCGAGCGCTAACACGTTCAGCAATAGCTATGTCGCCTTCGTCGCGCCGCGAATCATCCGAGGCGGCGACATTGCAGTCAACGGCCAGGCGGCGATGGTCGCGGCCGATGCGGCGACAATCCGCTTCGCGCCGGATGGGCTGTTCGACATCGAAGTGACGTCGGGCACAGCACAGGCCAACGGCATTACCGGTGGCGGCGACATTACGGGGCCCGCGAGCAGCGGCAGCGGTGACAATCATCGCGTGTACATGGTCGCGGTTCCGAAGAACCAGGCGCTGTCGCTAGCGCTGAGCCAAGGGTCGGACCTGGGTTTCAACATCGCCAATGCGGCCGATGTCGTCGGCAATGCGATCGTGCTCAGCGCTGGTCACGACATTGTCAACGGCCAGGTCCAGAGTGCGCGGTCCGCGGGCGGCGGCACCGGCGCGGCATCGATTATTGCCAATGCAGTGAATGCGACGTCCGCGGTAACGGCGCAAGCGACCGGTAACGGCCAATTCTTCTCCAGCGCCGGCCAGTCGAGCAACTTCGCAAGCAATTTGACGCTGATCGCGCCCGAATTTGCCTGGGCCAGCGCGTCCGGCTCCGACGCATCGTTCAACGTCGTTGGCGACATCACCCTGAACAGCGACGTATTCGGGTCCGTCGAGGGCGCCAGCGCGACCGGCGGCTGGGCCTCGCTCTACGCCCAGAATGGGGGCTTCGTTTCGATCGGCGGCAACGCCACCCTGTCCGCCAACGGCTTCGGCGCAGGGAGCTCCGGCAACGGCGTCAGCGCAGGGTCGGGCACCGGCGGTCGGGCGTGGATCCAGGCGGAGCCAGGCTCGAGCATGTTCATTACCGGCGCGGCAAACGCGACGGCCGACGGATACGGCGGCTTTGCATCCGGGGCAGGTGCGGCCGGCGGCACTGGTACAGGCGGCGAGGCACTGATTCGCGCGTTCGGCGCCGGTTCTTCGCTCGGAATCGACGGGAATGCGACCGCGTCGGCGCACGGTTATGGCGGAGGCGCATTTAACGGCGACGGCGGATTAGGTAGCGGCGGGGATGCCGGAATCTATGCCGACATCGGCTCGCTCACCGTGGACGGTAGCCTGCTGGCGATCACCAGCGCCTACGGCGGCGACGGCGGTGGGGCGGGGAATTCCTCAGGCGATGGCGTCGGTGGCGACAGCTACGTTTACGCCAATGCCGGGGGCGCACTTACCGTTGCCGGTCAACTTCAGGTCGCATCCCATGCCTTCGGGGGGGTCGACACGAGCGGTCTTGCCGCCAGCGGTGCTGGCCTGGCCGGCAATTCGACACTTTATGCATTCGGCGGAGGCGACGTTTCGTCCGGAAGCATGGCCTCGGTCCAGGCCAATGGCTATGGCGGCCCGTTTGGCGAGTGCATCGGTTGCGGCGGCGCTGCCGCAATTGGCCGCGGCGGGTCGGCCGAGATTTCCACGAGCGGGGCCGGGAGCACATTGACGCTGGCCGGCGTGTCGATCGCGGCAAACGGGACTGGCAGCAACGGCGTCGTCGACCAGGGCGGTGACGGCTATGGCGGCTATGCCGAAATGTGGGCGAACAGCGGCGGATCTATCACGGTCAATGGGAGCGCGTCGCTCACCGCCACTGGGACCGGGGGCGCGGATTTCGGCGGGTTCGGTGGCGGTGACGGGTTCGGCGGTGGATATCTCGGGGATGGCTACGCTCAGATCGCGACTTACGGAACCGACAATGCAACGAGCATCACGGTAACGGGATCGACGCTTCTCCAGGCCAACGGCAATGGCGGCGCCGCGACTCAGGTCGCCGGAGCCGCCGGCGGCAACGGTCGCGCGGGAGTCGCTTCGGTGACTTCGAACATCGGCTCGATCGCCCTGAATTCGGTCTCTGTTTCCGCCGTTGGCAACGGTGGCAATTCGAACGCTGGAACGGGAGGCAGCGGTACCGGCGGCGAAGCCTATCTCTTTGCTTCGGGTGGAAACCTCACGGTTAGCACGACCGCGCTAGTGTCTACCGGCGGCAGCGGCGGCAGCGGCGGCACCGGCGGAGCCGGGACCGGCGGCGGCAATCTTGCGGGGCAATTCGGTGGAGCCGGCCTGTTCGCGTCTGGCGCCGGGCTGCTGACGATTAACGGAGCGGCGACGGTCCAGGCCTTGGGCACCGGCGGCGTCGGGACGGCGGCGGGAGGCGCGGCTCTGGGCGGCGTTGCGCAGGCCAATGCGTTTTCGGGCGGCGACATCGACCTGCTCGGCCTTACGCGGATCAGCAGCGATGCCACCGCTGGCGCGGGCGCCGATGGACGCGGCGGCGTTTCCATCGCCCGTGCAACAAGCGGCAGCACGATTGACTTCAACCAGCTCAATTTGCGCGCCGACGGACGTGGCGGCAACGATTCGGGCGCCGGGACCGGCGACGGCTACGGCGGAACCGCAATTCTCAGCGCGACCGGCACCGGCGCTTCGATCACGGTGGCCAACACCATCACCAGCGGACCGCTGCAGGATCAGGAACTGGCCTCGGCCGACGGGTTCGGCGGCACGACCAACGGCGGCGGCGATCGCACGGGCGGCACCGGAACCGGCGGAACGACCAGCCTGAGCGCGCTTTCCGGCGGGTTCGTCAGTCTTGTACCGACCGCCTCCGGCACCAACTTCATCTACCTTCGCGCGCGCGGCTATGGCGGCGGCGCCAATGCCAATAACACCACCGCCGGAGCGGCGACCGGCGGAACGATGAACCTGGTGGTCGACGGCGGGACGATGACCACCG
>DASTDT010000171.1:0-20187 GCA_035710225.1 Sphingomicrobium sp. | reverse complement strand
ACGGTTGTCCTCGAAAGGCTCGAACACGATTGCGCGGTCGGTATAGACCTCGGCGACCCCGATCTCGTTGAGCTCGAGCGAGCGCGCGGCGAGATGCTCGAGGCTGTTGACGTCGATCCGGTACTTGGGCGGCTGGACGGTAGCGGAGACGGTCTGGGTGCCGAGCTTCAGCCAGTAGCCGCGCCCGGGCAGCAGCGCGTCGGAATCCATCCACACGATCGTCGCCTCGAACTGGTCGGCGACTCCGGGCGGGTCGGAGCAATGCGCGACAACATCGCCGCGCCCGCAATCGACCGCCTCGGCAAAGGTCAGGACGACCGACTGTCCGCGGGCCCCGCGCGCGACCTCCTGTGAACCTATGAAAACCTTGTCGACGGCGCACATCGTTCCCGATGGGAGGATTTGCAGCGCATCGCCCGGTTCGACCGCTCCCGCGGCGATCAGGCCGGCGACCCCGCGAAAGCTGCTGTCGGGCCGGATGGCGGCTTGCACCGGCAGGCGCAGCGGTTCCGCTTCGTCGGCTCGGATCTCAACGGCGTCGAGATGCTCGGCCAGCGTCGGTCCTCGGTACCAGGGCATGTTGGCCGAACGCGTCGCGACATTGTCGCCGCCAACCCCGGACACGGGAATGATCTCCACCGCGCCGAGCCCGAGCGCCGCTGCAAGCTCGGCGAACGCCGCCGAATGGCCGTCGAACACCGCCTGATCGAAGCCGACCAGGTCCATCTTGGTCACCGCCAGGACAAAATTGCGAATGCCGAGCAGGTGGCAGAGAAAAGCGTGGCGGCGGGTCTGGGTCAGCACTCCGCGAGTGGCATCGAGCAGGATGACGGCAAGGTCGGCGGTCGAGGCGCCGGTCACCATGTTGCGCGTATATTGCTCGTGCCCCGGGCAATCGGCGACGATGAAGCTGCGTGTCTCGCTGGCGAAATAGCGATAGGCGACGTCGATCGTGATACCCTGTTCGCGCTCGGCGGAAAGCCCGTCGAACAGTAGCGCGAAATCCTTTTCCGAACCCCGCGTGCCGTGGGTTCGACTGTCCTGTTCGAGCGCGGCGAGCTGATCGTCCGCGAGCTGGCCAAGGTCGTGAAGCAGCCGGCCGATCAGGGTCGACTTGCCGTCGTCGACGCTTCCGCAGGTGATGAACCGCAGCAGGTCCATCTAGAAATAGCCCTCGCGCTTCTTGCGCTCCATCGATCCGGCGGAATCGTGGTCGATGGCCCGGCCCTGGCGCTCCGACGAGCGGCTTGCGCGCATCTCGGCGATGATGTCGTCGAGCGTCGCGGCGTCGCTTTCGACCGCCCCGCTGAGCGGATAGCAGCCGAGCGTCCGGAAGCGCACCGTTCGGGTTTCCACACGTTCGCCGGGCCGCAGCCGGAAGCGGTCGTCGTCGACCATCAGGATGAGGCCGTCGCGTTCCACCGTCGGCCGCGGCGCCGCGAAATAGAGTGGAACGACCTCGATCCCCTCGCGGGCGATGTAGCTCCACACGTCGAGCTCGGTCCAGTTGGACAAGGGGAAGACGCGCAGGGATTCGCCCGGGCCGAGCCGCGTATTGTATGCATTCCACAACTCCGGGCGCTGGCGCCGCGGGTCCCAGCCGTGAGCCGCTGAGCGCACCGAGAAGATGCGTTCCTTGGCGCGGCTCTTCTCCTCGTCGCGCCGCGCGCCGCCGAACGCTGCGTCATAGCCGCCGGAATCGAGCGCCTGCTTCAGGCCCTCGGTCTTCCACACATCGGTATGCAGCGCGCCATGATCGAACGGGTTGATCCCGCGCGCTTCCGCTTCGGCGTTGCGGTGGACGATGAGACGCATGCCGCTTTCGGCCGCGACCTTGTCGCGAAGCGCGTACATGTCCTGAAATTTCCAGCTGGTATCGACGTGCAGCAGCGGGAACGGCGGGCGCGCGGGGGCGAACGCCTTCAATGCAAGGTGCAGCATTACCGCGCTGTCCTTGCCGATCGAATAGAGCATCACCGGGCGCGTGCATTCCGCCGCGACCTCGCGGATGATGTGGATCGCCTCCCCCTCCAGCCGGTCGAGATTGTCGAGGGCCATCAGCGGCGGATTAGGTGTTCTGCTCGCTGAGGAATCGCATCAGCTCGGCGAGGGTCGATTCCATCTGGTCCTGCATCTGGCTGACCAGCTCGTTCTCGCGCATCCCTTCATGGTCGAGCGGCTTGGAATAGCTGTCGGAAAAGGCCTTGAGGTCCGCCTTGTCGAAGATACCGCGCGCGACCAGCTTGGCGAGGATCACCAGCAAGCCGTTGGTGTTGGCAATATTGCCCGCCACCAGCGCCTCGTCGACCATCGAGAGGGCAGTGGAATCGCTGTCGTCATCGTCGCTCATCGCCCCGACTCAACGGGCGGCGAGGAAGGAAGTCAACCGCTTCCACGACGCCAGCTTGACCTCGAAGCGACAGGTGTTGGCGGCGCTCGACGATGGCAGGTCGAAAAGCGCGACTGGACCGTCCTTGGGGAAAGCGCGGCGGCCCTCGCGCGCTGCAATCCCCCCGTTGAAGGCGATGGCGGCAAGCCGTGGGTAGCGCTCCGAAAGCTCGGCAAGCGGATTGTGGCGCCCGTCGCGGATCGCCGAATCGCCGCTTCCCGGCCGGTGGGCGGCGTGGAACACGTCCCACAGGCCGACGCCGTTCGCGCGCAAGCGCTCGAGGCGCGCCTCGTAGGGGAGCGATGCCAGGTCCTCGCCGACGACCGCCCCAAGCAGTCGCCAGAACTGGTTGGTCGGATGGCCGTAATATTGGCCAAGGGCGAGCGAGCGGTCGCCGGGCAGCGAGCCGAGGATGAATAGGCGCGTCTCGGCATCGGCGACTGGCGGAAATCCGGTCTTCACAGCTTGACCCTTACGCCTTTGACTTGGGGCCCGCGCCCGTTATCGCGGGGCCGCCATGGAGCCGACCGACCTTCGCATTGCCCTCTTCTCCGGCAATTACAATTATGTTCGCGACGGCGCCAACCAGGCGTTGAACCGCCTGGTCGGCTATCTGCTGCGCCGCGGGGCGAAAGTTCGGATCTATTCGCCGATGGTGGCCGAGCCGGCCTTCCCGGCCACCGGCGAGATGGTCAACGTGCCGAGTTTCTCGATCCCGACCCGTGCCGAATATCGGGTGCCCTCGCGGTTCGAGGGAGAGCCGCGCGAAGACCTCGAGCGGTTCGCGCCCAATGTCATCCACGTCGCCAGCCCCGACATCGTCGCCCATCGCGCGGTGACCTGGGCGCGCGGGCATGGCGTTCCGGTCGTCGCCTCGGTCCACACGCGCTTCGAGACCTATCTGCAATATTACCGTCTGCACTGGTTCGAGCCGGTCATTCGCGCGATGCTTCGCCGCTTCTATCGCCGCTGCGATGCGATCGTCGCACCGGCCGAATCGACCGCCGCCATCCTTCGCGCCCAGCGCATGGGCAAGGACATCTCGCTGTGGACCCGCGGAGTCGACCGCGAGCAGTTCAATCCCGGGCGGCGCGACCCGGAATGGCGGCGCGCGCACGGCGTTGCGGATGATGATCTGCTGGTCGTGTTCCTCGGCCGGATCGTGATGGAGAAGGGCCTCGAGGCGTTTGCCGCGGCCATCGCGGAGCTTGGGGCACGCGGCGTCGCGCACAAGGTTGTCGTCATCGGCGACGGTCCGGCGCGGCCGTGGTTCGAGGCCGCGATCCCCGGCGCAATCTTCACCGGACAGCTCACGGGCGCCGACCTCGCCACCGCGCTGGCCAGCGGCGACGTGCTGCTTAACCCGTCGGTGACCGAGGCGTTCGGCAACGTCACGCTGGAAGCGATGGCCTGCGGACTGCCGGTGGTCGCGGCGAGCGCGAGCGGCACCACCAATTTGGTCCGCGACGGTAAGACCGGCGTGCTGGTGCCACCCAACGGCGCTGAAGGTTATGCCGACGCGCTGGAGGCCTATGCCCGCGACCCAAAGCTTCGCAAGCGCCACGGCGCGGCCGGCCTTGCCTATGCCGAGACGATGGATTGGGACCGGATCAACGACGCCGTGCTGCAGGTCTATCTGCGGGTGGCGGAAAAGCGGCAGGCGGCGACATCATAGAGTCAGCTTTCGGCCCATTGGAGACATGGGCAGCGAGTCAGCTTTCGACCCATTGCTGACTCCTTGTTGATGTGCGAGCACGTCTTCGAAACTCGGCATGCCAGGGAGGAACAGGCATTACCGACTTCGAATATATCACCGGGCTGACCGCCGTGCTTGTCGCCCTAGCGGTGGCGGATATGGCGACGAGCTTGCACAAGCTAATGCGGCATCGCCGGCGCGTGCAATGGGATTGGGTCGCTCCGCTCGCCGCCCTCGTCATTCTCGTGGAGCTGTTCGGGCTGTGGTGGAACTGGCGAAGGTTCGACGGCAACACCATCGCGGAAATCGCCCCTTATTTCGTTCTCCTGGTCCTGATGTTTCTGGCGGCCTCGATCACCCTTCCGGACGAGGTTCCGGAAGATGGCATCGACCTAGGCGCCTATTTTGATGAAACGCGCGGCTATTTTTGGACCGTCTATGCGACCTACGTCAGCATTTGGATCGGAATGTGGACGGTTGAAGCGATCGGCAAGGGGGCGCACTTTCTCGATCTCTGGCGCGACTTCTATTTCGATTATCCGTGGATCATTGCTGCCTTCACCCTGGTGTTCGTTCGCGCGCGATGGGTCAGCGGCCTGTTGCTTCTCGTCACCTTGCTGTGGTTGCTGTTCCAGTTCGACTGGTGGAGCCGGCCCCTCGGCAGCGCAGGCTAGAGTCGGCTTTCGACCCATTGCGGACATAAACCAAACGCTTGACTTGGATCGGTCACGAATCACCGGGAAGTTTCGAGCCAATATGCCGGCATGCGATTTGCCCGATGTCGACGTACGGCGTAGCGCTGAGTGGTGAAACCGAAGCTGCTTTCGACACTCCAGGATTATTCCGCCAAGCTTTTCGTTGCTGACGCGCTCGCAGGCATTACGGTGGCGATGGTCGCGCTTCCTTTGAGCATCGCCATCGCCATTGCATCTGGGGCTGAGCCGGCGGCAGGTCTCGTTACCGCTATCGTTGGCGGCCTGCTGATTTCCGCACTGGGCGGAAGTCGGGTCCAGATCGGGGGACCTACCGGCGCGTTCATTGTCGTCGTCTACGGCGTGATCGAGCAATTTGGTTTTGACGGTCTGCTGCTCGCTACCCTTATGGCTGGTGCGATCCTAATCGTTGCCGGTTTGGCCCGGGCGGGTAGGTTGATTGCCTTGATACCGGAGGCGGTAATCGAAGGGTTCACGATCGGCATTGCGCTGATCATTGCCGCTAGCCAGCTCAAGGACTTGTTCGGCCTGTCCATCGCGAGACTGCCCGCCGATTTTGTAGACGCCGTGCCGGCCCTGTGGGACGCGCGGCACTCGGCAAACATGACGGCTGCCCTGATCGGCATTGCCTCAATTGTTGCGATTGCGCTGCTGCGCAGACGAGCAGGTTTGATCATCGTCATAGCGGCGGCATCGGCCGCAGTCGCGCTTCTGGCACTTAACGTTGAGACGATCCACTCCCGCTTCGGCAGCTTGCCTAACGGATTGCCCTTCCCTGCGCTCCCGCCGATCACCTTGGCGCGGATGAGTGAGCTGCTCCCTTCCGCCTTTGTCATCGCCTTCCTGGCAGGGGTTGAATCGCTCCTTTCCGCCATTGTCGCAGACCGTATGGTGGGCGGCGCGCACCGATCCAATGCGGAGTTGCTGGCGCAAGGCGCAGCAAACGTTGCTTCGCCTTTGTTTGGAGGCCTCCCGGCGACCGGAGCCATTGCCCGGACTGCCGCCAATGTTCGGGCTGGTGGCAGGACGCCAGTCGCGGGCATAGTCCATGCGCTCGCGATATTGATCTTTGTCGTTGCTGCCGCCCCACTGGCTGGATACCTGGCCATGCCGGCATTGGCCGCACTGCTACTAGTAACCGCCTGGTCGATGAGTGAGCCACATCGCTGGCGCCAGCATCTCCGCGCACGGCCAGCCGACCGCTTCCTGCTCGTCCTCACCATGGCTCTGACGGTCCTTAGCGATTTGACTGTAGCGATCGCGGTCGGAACGGCGGTGGGTTTGGCTCAGCGCCTCATCAGAAGGGATGTCGAACCGGCAGAATGGTCACCGCCCGATAGGTAAACGTCTACATATCGCTCGGACATTAATGTCAGCTTTCCACCCGAAGCTGACTCTCGCTTAGCGCTCAGTCCTCGTTGCGGTCGTCCTTGCCCGCCTTCTGCGCCCGCTCGATCTTGCGCGCCGCTTCGTCGATGATGTCGACGACTTCGTTGAGGAGATCCTCGTTCCAGCCGTCGCGGGCGACCCTGCCGCGCATGGCCGCCATCAGATTGCCGATGGCCCGGCCCATTTCCGGGCGGTGGCTGCGATTTCGCCGGTGGCCGGTTTCCTCGAGGCGCTCCATCAGCGCCTCGACCTCGTCCGACTGCTCGGCGAGGTGCGCTTGGCCATCCTTGGTCGCCTCGAAGATCTTCTTCGAATCCTTCGACTTGCGCTCGGTAATCAGGCCCATGTCCTCGAGCATGGTCAGCGTCGGATAGACGATCCCGGGCGACGGCGCGTAGTCGCCGCCGGTCATCTCCTCGATCGCCTTGATCAGCTCGTAGCCGTGGCGCGGCTCGTCGGCGATCAGCTTGAGGAGCACGAGGCGAAGCTCGCCGCTCTCGAACATCCGGCCTCGGCCGCGGCGTCCGCCGCCACCCCGGCCCATTCCGAACGAATCCGAATCGCCGAAGTCGAACTGGAAGCCGCCCGGGCCGAAGCTGAAGCCGCGGCTACGGCCTGGCCCACAATCGTGACTGTGATGGATGTTGAAGCGCATGGTTCTACCTCCTCGATAGGTCTAAGATATATCTTGTAGCAGTCGACGGCAAGGGGCGGCGTGCAACTTTTCGCCGCTGCGCCTATTGCTTCAGGCAATGCCCGACCTGTTTGCCGATCAAGCGCCACCCGAAGCGGCCCAGGAGGCGCCGAACGAAGCGGCACCGCTGGCGGAGCGGCTGCGCCCCCAATCGCTGGGCGACATCGTCGGGCAGGAGCATTTGACCGGGCCCGACGGGGCGCTCGGGCGGATGGTCGCGGCCGGCAAACTGTCGTCGATGATCCTGTGGGGCCCGCCCGGCACCGGCAAGACCAGCATCGCGCGCCTGCTCGCCGACGCCGTCCGGCTGCGCTACGTGGCCATTTCCGCCGTCTTCTCGGGCGTTGCCGACCTCAAGAAGATCTTCACCGAGGCGCGCACCGCGGCGCGAGCCGGACAGCGCACCCTGCTGTTCGTGGACGAGGTCCACCGCTTCAATCGTTCGCAGCAGGATGGCTTCCTGCCCTATGTCGAGGACGGGACGGTGACGCTGGTCGGGGCGACGACCGAGAATCCGAGCTTCGAATTGAATGCCGCGCTCCTGTCGCGGTGCCAGGTGCTGATCCTCCACCGGCTCGACAGCCGGGCACTGTGTCGGCTGATAGAGCGGGCCGAGGCGCTCGAGAGCCGCGAACTGCCGCTCACCGCCGAGGCGCGCGACGCGCTGGTGGCGAGCGCCGACGGCGACGGCCGGTTCCTGCTCAACCAGGTCGAAACCCTGTTCGACGTCCGGCTCGACGAAGCTCTGGACCCGTCTGGGCTGGCGAGCTTCCTTCAGCGGCGGGTGGCGGTCTACGACAAGGACCGCGAGGGCCATTACAACCTCATCAGCGCGCTTCACAAAAGCATCCGCGGATCGGATCCCCAAGCCGCGCTCTATTATCTGGCGCGGATGCTGGTGGCCGGTGAAGAGCCGCTGTTCCTGCTACGCCGGCTGGTCCGCGCCGCGGTCGAGGACGTCGGTCTGGCCGACCCCAACGCGCTCGTCCAATGCCTCGCCGCCAAGGACGCCTACGACTTCCTGGGCTCGCCGGAAGGCGAGCTGGCCATCGTCCAGGCCTGCCTCTACCTCGCCACCGCCCCCAAATCGAACGCCGCTTATGCCGCCCAGAAGGCGGCGTGGCGGAGCGCCCGGGAGACCGGCTCGCTGATGCCGCCGGCCCATATCCTCAACGCGCCGACGAAGCTGATGAAGGACATCGGCTACGGCAAGGGCTACGCCTATGACCACTCGGCCGAAGACGGCTTTTCCGGCCAGAATTACTGGCCGGACGCGATGGCGGCCGAGGACTTTTACGTGCCGACGGATCGTGGATTCGAGGCGAAGGTCAGGGAACGGCTTGCGTATTGGAACGATAAGCGTCGAGAGTTGAGCGCCCGGCGCAACGAGGGAGGTTCATGATGTACCAGAGAAATACCAACGAGTATCTTCGCGCCGAAGCGATCGAGTGGGGACCGCGGATCCTGTTCGCGCTGGTCATCATTCTCGCCACCTGGGCCATCGCCCGCGCCGCCAAATGGGCGCTTCGAAAGCTGTTCGACAGGACTCCTGCGCTCAAACGCCACCGCGGCACGGGCGCCCAGTCGATGGCCGAGCAGATCGGCACGATCGTCAAGCTGATCATCTGGCTGGTCGGCATCGTCGCCGCGCTGGGCGTGCTCGGCCTCGCCCAGATCCTTGCCCCTATCAACCGGCTGACGACCGAGATCTTCGCATTCCTGCCCAAGCTGCTGGGCGCCGGGCTGATCTTCTTCCTCGGACTCATCGTCGCGCGAATCGTCCGTCAGTTGGTGGAGACGGTGCTCAACGCCGCCAACATCGACGGCCTGCTCGCCCGCGCCGGGGTCGGCAGCACCGCCGGCACGGTCCGCGCCGATCCTGCCGCCGTTCCGCCGGGAACCACGCCCGGAGCAACCCGCACGACGCTCGCCAGGGCGATGGGGATTCTGGCCTTCGCGTTCATCATCATCCCGGCCGCGATCGCCGCGCTCCAGGTCCTCGGGATCGAGGCCATTTCGGGCCCGGCGACCAACATGCTCAGCCAGATACTGGCGGCAATCCCCAACATCCTCACAGCCGCCCTGTGGCTCGGAATGGCGTTCATCGCCGCCAGCTTCGTCAAGACGATCCTGGAGGGCGTGTTGCCGCCGCTCGGGGTCGACAATGCCATTCGCGCCACGGGCATGGTGCCGGCCACCACCAATCCTTCTCGGATCATCGCCAATGTCGCCTTCGTCGCGATCATTCTCGGCGCCGGGATCGAGGCCGCGAAGCAGCTCGGCGGCGGCACCATCGCCGTGTTCCTGATCCAGGTCACGGAGCTTGGCGGAAAGGTCATCTTCGGAACGCTGATCATCGTCGTCGGCGCCCTGTTCGCGCGGGTGCTTGCCAACCTCGTCGGGCCGGGCACGGGCAACGGCTGGGTTCAGGCCATCATCAAATATGCGACGATCGCCTTGTTCACCGCCATCGGCCTTACCTTCATGGGCCTCGCCAACGAGATCGTCATCCTCGCCTTCGGGCTGATCCTCGGCTCGGGCGCGATCGCCGCGGCGCTGGCGTTCGGGCTCGGCGGGCGCGAGGCGGCGGGGCGGATCCTCAACGCCTACGCCGACCGCGTGACCGGCGAGAGCAAGGGACCGGCCGCTCCGCCCGAACCGAGGCTGGTGACCAAGCAGCCGGCGGCCCCGGACGACAGCCAGCCGCCGCTGGTGTGAGCCCCCGCTTCACCCGGACCGTCGCGATCGACTGGTCCGGGGCCAAGGGGCGCCTCCACCCGGGCATCGCCATTGCCGAGGCGCGTGGGGCGGATCCGCCGCGCCTCGTCCGGCCCGGCCACGTCTGGTCGCGGACCGAGGTGGCCGACTGGCTGATGCGCGAGGCGGCGCGCGAGCCGACGCTGTTCGGATTCGACTTCAGCTTCGCGCCGCCGATCGCCGAGCGCGGCGAATATCTGCCGGGCGAAGCGGGCGTGCCGTCGACCGCGCGCGAATTCTGGGCCTATGTCGATGCCCTCAGCGACGACGAGGACCTCGGCGCGGCGAGCTTCCTGGAACGCGCGCACCGCCGTCATTTCTATTTCGGCGCGGCGGACGGCGTGAAGGCGAACTTCATGCATTTCCGCCAGTGCGACCAGCAATTGAACCGCATGGGCGGGCGGAAGACCGCCTCGGCCTATGACGCGATCGGCGCCGCGCAGGTCGCCAAGGCGAGCTTCGCCGGGATGCGGCTGCTCCGCCGGATCGACGGCAAGGTGGCGATTTGGCCGATGGACCCGCTGTCCGACCAGCTCAGCGCCGTGGTTGAGATCTACACGCGCATCTACATTCGCAACGCCGGCCTGCCCGGAATGAAAATCCGCACCCGCGCCGACCTCGACTCCGCGCTGGCCGGGCTCGGGTCGCCGGCGTGGCGCGGGCGCGGGCCGCTCGACGACCACAAGACCGACGCGCTGGTCACCGCCGCCGGGATGCGCGCCCACCTGGACCACCCGCGCGCGTTCGCGCCGCCCGGCCTGACCCCCGCCCTCGCCGCGAGCGAAGGCTGGACGTTCGGCATCGTCTGACGCATTGGAAAGAGACGGGTGGCCGGCTTAGCACAGGGGTAGTGCAGCGGTTTTGTAAACCGAAGGTCGGGGGTTCAAATCCCTCAGCCGGCACCACTTATCCACAAGGTTACGCACCGAACCACGCACGCTTTTGTGCGAACGGCCCGCATTTAGGACTCGACTCCCCCCCGATTCCCGCACACATTCAACCCGTGGTCGCGATCTTCGGATCGAGATCATGGAGCCCCGGATACTTCGGTATCCGGGGCTTTCTCGTTTCTGGGCCAGGCACGCGGGAACGACGCCCCGTGGCCATTTCCAAAATCGACAAAATTTTTGCGAACCGGCGGAACCGACGCCGGCGACGGCCGTTTTTATTGCGTGGTTCAAATCTTCGGATGCGAACCATGGAGCCCCGGATACTTCGGTATCCGGGGCTTACTTGTATCTGCCGTCCGCTAGAGCGTTTTCGGGTCGAGCTCCGCCAGCCGCGCCGTTCGCGCCTGCCCCGCCATCGGGTATTTGTTGCCGTTCGCGCAATTGAACAGGACGCAGCGCTCGTCCCTGGTCACCAGCCCGGAACCGATCGCCCGGCGCCACGCCGCCAGCACCGCCCCGCCCTCCGGACAGAGGAGAAAACCGTCGTCGCGCGCCGCCTCGGTCACCGCGGCGGCGATCTCCACCTCCTCCACCGCGATCGCCGATCCGCCGCTTTCGCGAAGGGCTCGAAGAATGAGAAAATCGCCGATCGCCTTGGGGACCCGGATGCCCGTGGCCATCGTCGCCGCGCCTTCCCAGCGTGTCGCATGGTCGGCCCCGGCCTCGAACGCGCGCACGATCGGCGCACAGCCTGCCGCCTGGACCGCGATCATTCGCGGCCGTTTCGGGCCGATCAGGCCGACCGCTTCAAGCTCCTGGAAGCCCTTCCACATGCCGATCAGTCCGGTGCCACCCCCGGTCGGGTAGAAGATCACGTCGGGCAATTCCCAGCCCAGCTGCTCGGCGAGCTCGAGGCCCATCACCTTCTTGCCCTCGATTCGGTAGGGCTCCTTCAAGGTCGAGCAGTCGAACCAGCGCCCGGCCGCCGCCCCTTCCCCGACAATTCGTCCGCACTCGTCGATCTGGCCGTCGGCGACGATCACCTCGGCGCCATAGGCCGCGGTCTCATCGACGTTGAGCCGCGGGGTTTCGGCCGGGCAGATGACCAGGGTCGCGATCCCGGCGCGCGCGCCATAGGCAGCGAGCGCCGCGCCGGCATTGCCATTGGTCGGCAGCGCCATGCGCTTCACGCCGAAATGCTTCGCCATGGTAACGGCCATCGCGAGCCCGCGGGCCTTGAAGCTTCCGGTCGGAAGCCGACCCTCGTCCTTGACCAGCGGAGCCCGCGCGCCCGCCGCGGCGCCGATCCGGTCGAGCGCGACCAGCGGCGTTTCCGGCTCGCCGAGGCTGACCGGCTCGGCGCCTTCGGGAAGCGGCAGCAACTCGCGCCATTTCCACATTCCCGCCGGGCGCTTCGCAAGCTCTTCGCGGGTCAGGCGGACCGCGGCCAGGTCATAGCGCACCAGCAGCGGCTTGCCCGCGCCGGAGAGGTTGTGGAGCCCGCCGGCTTCGTAGCGCTCGCCGGTGGCGGAACATTCAAGGTGGGTGACGTGGCTGGACCGTCGCATCAGCAGCCGCCGCAATCGTCGCCGTTGGCCGACGCGCGCTCGACCTGCACGGTCGAATGGGAGATCCCAAAGCGGTCATGCGCTTCGGCGCTGGCCAGGCCGAGGATTCGGTCGCGGTCGACAAGGTCGTCGACGATCAGGTGCACGGTCATGGCCGTCTCGGTGGTCGACAGGGGCCATATGTGCAAGTGATGGGTTCCGGCGACCCCGGGCAGCGCTTCAAGCGCCGCGCCGACCTCGGCCGGGTCGATCCCGCGCGGCGTTCCGGCCAGCGTCATGGCGGTTGCTTCGGTGAGCAGGCCCCAGGTGCCCCACAGGATGATCGCGGCGACCGCGAGGCTGGCCGCGGGATCGATCCAGCGCTCGCCGGTCCACAGGATCAGCGCCCCGGCGGCGACCACTCCGGCCGAGACTGCGGCGTCGGCGACCATGTGGAGATAGGCGCCGCGCACGTTGATGTCGCCCTTGCGCCCGCGCGCGAACAGCAAGGCGGTGGCCGAATTGACGAGGATTCCGACGGCAGCAACGGCCATCACCGTCCGGCCGTCCGACGCTTCCGGCTCAATCAGCCGCCCGATGGCCTCGGCCCCGATCGCGCCGACCGCGACCAGCAGCAGCAAGGCATTGACCAGCGCGGCGAGGATCGAGCTTTTCTTGAGGCCGTAGGTGAAGCGCGCGCTCGCAGCGCGGCGGACCAGCCGGGCACCGATATAGGCAACGACCAGCCCCAGGACGTCGCCGAGATTGTGGCCGGCGTCGGCGATCAGAGCCATCGAATTGGCGGCGAAACCGTAAGCCGCCTCGACGACCACGAAGCCGCCGTTGAGCACGATCCCGATCAGGAACGCGCGGTCGAAAGCGCCCGGTGCGTGCGCGTGCCCGTGCCCGTGCCCGTGCTGATGATCGCCGCCCATCGCTCCACCAGAAGGCGGGCGCAGTGCGCCGTCAAGCGGGCGGAGCTAGAAGCTCAACCGCGCGCTCAGGCGGATGTCGCGCCCGGCCATCGGCACAAAGTCCTTGGTGAAGGACGCGTGGCGACGGGCTTCGACGTCGAAGATGTTATTGGCCGACAGCATCAGCGTCGTCTCGCGCTTCTTGCCCCACGGACGCCAGGCGAGCGACGCGTTGACGAGGGTGAAGCCGTCGGTGTCCGTCTCGAACGCGGCGGTGCGGTCCTGGTCGGCGGTCCATTCGACCTCGACCCGGCCGTCAACCTTGTCCGACTGCGCCTCGATCCCGCCGAGCAGGCGGAGCGGCGGGATTCGCGGCACCGGCCCCCCGCCTTTCAAGGTGGCGCGGACATAGTCGGCAACGCCGTCGGCGACGATGCGGAAGCCGCCGGCCTCGAACAGGCGCGCCGAGGCTTCCAGCTCGAAACCGGTGAAGGTGGCGTCGCGCTGGAAATATTGGAAGACAGGAAGGGCGTCCTCCTCCGCGCCGGTCGAGTCCTGGTAGATGAAGTCGTCGAACCAAGTGGCAAAGGCGGTGGCGCTGAACGACCAGGCCGCCTTCTCGACCCGGAAATAGGCTTCCGCGCCGACCGACTTTTCCTTGCCCAGCGTGGGATCGCCGACCTCGAACGCCTGGGTGGCGATGTGCGGGCCGAACGAGAACAATTCCTCGACCGACGGCGCGCGCTCGGTACGCGACAGATTGAGTCCGAGCTTCATTCGCGGCCGCGGCTCGTAATAGCCGCCAAGGGCGAGGCTTACCGCGTCGAATTCGCGCTTCAACCCGGCGGCCTTGTCGCGCTGCTCGCTATGCTCGAAGCGCGCGCCGCCCTCGACCCCGAATTGGCCGAATTCATATTCCTGGACGGTAAACAGACCGAGCTGGCTGCTCGAATTGGGGGGCACGAACGCCTCCGCGCCGATGGCGTCGAAATCGCGCTCGAAATATTGCACGCCGCTGGCGCCGCGCCAGCCGCCGCGGGCACGCTGGGTCAATTCGAAGCGGCCTTCCACGCCTTCGGACTTGAACACGGTGCCGACCTCGCCGCCCTCGAACTCCGTGTGTTCGTAATCGGCGGCGCCGATGCGCAGCACGGCATTGTCGAGGAAGCCCGAGTCGAAGCGGTATTCGCCGCGAAAGTCATAGCGGGTCTGCGCGAGGCCGATGGTCACCGGCGCCTCGCCGTGACCCTCCTCCTCGTCGCCGCCTTCCTCTTCGCCGTGGCCATGCCCGGCGCCGGGGCGCATCGGCACGCCATAGTCGCTCTCGAAGCGGCTGACCGAGGCGCCGATGGTCAGCTTGTCGCCGACATAAGCAAGGCCGATCCCGCCGCTTTTCTGCTCGACCGCGCTGTTGGGAATCTTGCCGCGCTTGCCGGCCAAGGCGAGCGCTTCGGCGGCCTCGTCCAGGTGGCCCTCGGCGGCCTCTTCCGCGGCGATCTCGATCTGCTCGGCGCGAAGGTCCGGCGAAAGGATATAGCCGCCGGTGCGAAGGTCGCCGGTCTTGCGGTAGCTGCCGTCGACATGGACGACGACGCCGCTCGATCCCAAGGCGAAGTCGGCCGCCGCGCCAAGCGAACGGTCGTTGGCGGCGGTGCCGTAGCCGCCGATCACGTCGACGTGATAGCCGTCCTCGGGAAGCTCGCGCGGGATCCGGTGATCAACGACGTTGACCACGCCGCCCGACGCCTGGCTTCCGAACAGCAGAACGGCCGGGCCGCGAAGCACCTCGATCCGCTCGGCCGACAGCGGGTCGATGGTGACCGCGTGGTCGGCCGACGTGTTGGACACGTCGATCGATCCGATCCCGTCGGTCAGCACGCGCACACGCTCGCCCTGGAAACCGCGCAGCACCGGGCGCGACGAGCCGGGGCTGAAGCTGGTTGCGGACACGCCCGGAAGGCTTGTCAGCGAATCGCCGATCTGGGCACGGATGTCCTTCTGCAATTCATCGCCGGTCATCACCGACTTGCCGGCCAGCAAGTCGAGTTCGCGAAGATATGGCGCGGTGACGACGATCTCTTCGGCATCGTTGTGCCGAGGCGCGGCGACGGTGGCGGGGGTGGACGCGGGCGCGGACTGGGCCTCGGCTGTGGCGGAGGACTCCGCGGTTTCGGCGGGCTCGACGTCCTGGGCAAAAGCGGGGGCGGCGATCAAGGCGGCGCCGGCAAGCAGCAGGTATGACGATGTCACGGTAACAGGCACCTCGCAGGAATATCCAACGTAATGAGCGCCTTCGTATTGGATATATTGTAACATCACAAGACCGTGCGTCGAGCGCGTGCGGCGGCTCGTCGACAATAAAAAGCGGCCCGGCGGTGGAGGCCGGGCCGCTTGGGCGCGCTCGGGGAAGACGCGCCGCTCCGTCGGGCGCGGAGCCTAGAGGTCGATTCCGGCGGCGATCGCCTCGAGCTTGCGAACGCGCTCCTTCAGGTCGGCCAGCTCGATTCGGCCGTGGGTCTGGGGCATCCCGGCATCGGCGCGGCCGCTCGCCAGTTCCATGCGCTTGAGTTCGAGCCAGCCCTGCCATCCCTTGAGGCAGGCGACGGCGGCGATGGCGATGGCGACGATGATGCTCGCGCCGATCATTGCGGTGGACATGGGGTCGGTCATTTCCGGTCCTCCCTCAAAGCTTCGATTTCGCGCGCCAGCTCATGGTCGGTCTGCTGGGCGAGGTGGTGGTCGATGGCCATCAGCCGGCGGTCGGTGGCGTCGAGCGTGGTGCGCACGTCGTGGACCGAGGTGCGGCGGCGGCCGATGTCGGCCATTCGCTCGAACTCGCTCGGACGTGTCCCGGCTTCGCGCGACTTCTTGCGCTGGATGGCGAAATAGATGGCGGCTCCGACATAGGCGACGAGCGCCATCTCCCAGGACACCATCAGTGCGACTGCGGCGAAGCCGATGCGCAGGATGGTGGGGTCGATGTTGAAGATGTCGCCCAGCGTCGAGCACACCCCGGCGATCTTCTTGTCGCGACGGGCGAGCGAATATTGATTGGCCATGTCCCCTTTTCCTTCCTTCACGCGCGGCCCGCGAGGGCGGCTTTCAGCTGCTCGAGCTCGGCGTCGACCTGGTCGGCGGCCTTGAGCTCGGCGATTTCTTCCTCGAGCGTCTTGGGCGCTCCAAGACCGAGTGCCTCGGCATGGCCTTCGGCAAGGTCGGCGCGGCGCTCGAGCACTTCAAAACGCGCGAAGGCGTCTTCGGTGCGGCCCCCGTGGAGTATCTCGCTGGTGCGGGCACGGGTCATCGCGCTCTCGATGCGATTGGCGATCGACGCCTGGCGGGCGCGCGCCTCACGAAGCTTGGCCTGGAGCTTGGCGATATCCGCCTCGTAGCCGCGAAGCACCTGCTCGATGCCGGCCACCTCTGAGCGAAGGCCCTCGGCCATGTCGGCCGCCTTCTGCTTCTCGACCAGCGCGGCGCGGGCGAGGTCTTCGCGACCCTTTTCGAGCGCCAGCGACGCCTTGTCGGACCAGTTGCCGGCGACGGCCTCGAGCCGCGCCATGCCGGCCCGCATTTCCTTGATGTCGGCGATTGACCGGGCGGCCGTGGCGCGGATCTCGACCAGCGTCTCTTCCATCTCGACGATGATCATGCGGATCATCCGGGCCGGGTCTTCCGACCGGTCGAGAAGCTCGGTGACGTTGGCGGCGATGATGTCGCGCGCCCTGGTGAAGATCGGACCGGAAAGCAGGCCGGCGAGCGGCGCGAACCGAACGCTTTCCTGCTCCCGCGGCTGCTCCATGCGGCCATATTCGATACGGCTTGCGCGGACCGGCACCTTGGCTTCGATGAATTCGAGCTCAGGCATAGGTGGCGACCACCGGATTCGAGGCCGTGGCCGGACCGACCGCGGCGCTGACCGCGACGGTGCTCATCAGCAGCGCGCCGAAAGCGGCGACCAGCTGGCGATGAAGATTCGAACCGAACATTGTCTTTCTCCCTTTTTCCGGGCGCCTGGCCATCGCCGGCGACCGATGCAGGGATATATTCAAGGCCCGTGCCAATTGCGGATTTGCGCCAAATTTTATTGTGCCAAACGCAATGTGGCGGGGAGTTGGTGGATTTTCCCGCCATCGGTTGGGGAATATCGCCACGGAACCGCGGGCGCGCCTCGAACGCTTTCGCCCCAACGACTTTCACCAGGAGAAAAAGACATGTTGGGCAAGATCGCAGGAGCACTGATCGGCCGCCGGCTGGCCAGCCGCAACAGCGGGCTCAAGGGCGCCGCATTGGGCTATGGAGCGGCGGCGCTGGCTCGCCGCGGGCTCGGCCCGCTCGGGCTCGCGCTCGGCCTCGGCTGGGGCGCGAAGAAACTGTACGATCGCCAGCAGGCGCGGCGCGGGACCAACTTCCCGGCCGATGCGACACCGGCCAGCCCGGTATCGACCACGCGCTCGCCCAGCTAGGCGCCGCGCATTTGAACTGAATCAGGCCTCGGCGCTGTCGCCGGGGCCTTTTTCGTCGTCCTGGATATAGGGTTCGACCTTGCCCTTGAGGGTCAACATCATCGGGCGCCCGTTGCGATCGAGGCTTCGCCCGGCGGCGACCTTGATCCACCCTTCGGACACGCAATACTCCTCGACGTTGGTCTTTTCCTGACCGTTGAAGCGGATCCTCACGCCGCGCTCGAGCAGCGGCTGGTCGAAATGCGGGCTTCTGGGGTCGAGGCTCAACCGGTCCGGAAGCTCGCTCTTGTTGTCTTCGCTCATGGCGCCCGCGCCTAGCGGCGCCCCCTGCCCCGGTCAAACCTCGGCGCGCCGGCATATCGACTTTCGATATTATCGATTGACAATAAGAACCGATCGTCTTATCGAATGTCGATATCACGGCATTTGGAGGTAAGCGATGCCCGCCGAATCGAAACCCGACCGCCTGTTGTTCGCGACCCGGCTGGTCCTGACCTTCCTGATCTGGTTCACGGCAGCCGCCGCGGTCCTCTGCACGCTGCTGATCCCGATCGTAATTCTCAAGCACGGCGCGGTCGCCCGCGATCTGGTGGAAAACGACATCCGCGCCGAAGCCCTGCCGTGGATGGTGCTGCTGCTGGTGCTCGGCATCGCCCTGGCGATCCTTGGCTTCTTCTTTTTCCGGCTGCTTCGGCGGATCGTCGACAGCGTTTCGGAAGGCGACCCATTCATCCCGGTCAACGCCGACCGGCTCTATCACATGGCCTGGCTCAGCCTCGGTATCCAGGCGGTGCTGATCGCCGCGACTCCGCTGATGTTCTGGTTCGACGCGCTGCCCGAAAAGCCCAATGTCCATCGCGGCGACAGCGGCCTGTCGCTCGGCGCACTGGTTACCGCCTTGCTGCTGTTCGTACTCGCCCGCGTGTTCCGGGTCGGCAGCCAAATGCGCGAAGAGCTGGAAGGGACCGTCTGATGCCGATCGCGGTCCATCTCGACACCATGCTGGAGAAGCGCGGCATGACGCTCACCGAGCTTGCCGAACGGGTCGACATCACGCTCGCCAATTTGTCGATCCTCAAGACCGGCAAGGCCAAGGCGGTGCGCTTCTCGACCCTCGAGGCGATCTGCCGCGAGCTCGACTGCCAGCCGGGCGATTTGCTCGCCTTCGAGGGCCAATAGGCTTCCCACCGGAGTATCCGCTGTGACCAACATCCGCCTGATCCTGGGCTCGACCGCCCTTTGCCTGCTTGCCGCTCCAGCAGCCTCCGTGCCGGCCGACTTCAGATAGGCCTCGAGCTGAGTCGCTCGGTTCGGGGTGGCTGAACTTGCCCAGTCTGGTGGTCCGCTCTAAGCGCTGCCACCAATGAACAGGCAATCGTCCAATCGCCCCAACCGGCCGGCGCTGGCACTGCACGTGCCGGAGCCCAAGTTCCGGCCCGGTGACACGCCCGACTTCTCCTCGATCCGAATTCCCGCCGCCGGTGAGGCGCCGCGGCCCGACGTCGCCGCTCCGGACGAGGACACCTTCCCCTTGTGCAACAGCCTGGTTCGGGTGCTGGGCGACGATGGCAAGGCGGTCGGCCCGTGGGACCCCAAGCTCGATCCCGACACGCTTCGCAAGATGCTCAAGGACATGAAGACCGTGCGGGTGTTCGACGACCGCATGTATCGCGCCCAGCGGCAGGGCAAGACCAGCTTCTATATGAAGTGCACCGGCGAAGAGGCGATCGCCGTTGCGGCGGTCGCGGCGATGGACCCGGAGGACATGCACTTCCCGACTTACCGCCAGCAAGGCCTGCTGGTAGCGCGCGGCTATCCGCTGGTGAAGATGATGTGCCAGATCTACTCGAACGCCGGCGACCCGCTTCACGGCCGCCAACTCCCGATCATGTATTCGGACCGGGCCCACGGCTTCTTCTCGATCTCCGGCAATCTCGGCACTCAGGTGCCGCAGGCTGTCGGCTGGGCGATGGCGTCGGCGATCAAGGGCGACAGCCGGATCGCCATGGGCTGGATCGGCGACGGCGCGACAGCGGAGGGCGACTTCCACTCGGCGATGACCTTCGCCACCGTCTACCAGGCGCCGGTGATCCTCGCCGTGGTCAACAACCAGTGGGCGATCTCCAGCTTCAGCGGGATCGCTGGCGCCGAGCAGGCGACCTTCGCCGCGCGCGCCATCGGCTATGGCACTGCCGGTCTTCGGGTCGACGGGAATGACGCGCTGGCGGTCTACGCCGCCGTCAGCTGGGCGAGCGAGCGCGCCCGTACCAACAAGGGCCCGACCCTGATCGAATTCTTCACCTACCGCGCGGAGGGGCATTCGACCTCCGATGACCCGACCGGCTACCGCCCCAAGGGCGAGGCCGAGCAATGGCCGCTGGGCGACCCGATCGCGCGGCTCAAGGCGCACCTCGTCGGGCTTGGCGAATGGGACGAGGCGCGCGACACCGCGCTCGGCGAGGAAATCGACGCCGCCGTCCGCGCCGCCCAGAAGGAAGCGGAGAAGATCGGAATCCTGCCCGACCAAGGCTTCGACGACATCCCGTCGATGTTCGAGGATGTCTATGCCGAAACGCCGTGGCACCTCGCCGAGCAGCGCGACACCTCGCTCGCCGAGGCGCGCGAATATCTCGGGCGCGACCCGCAATGACCGAGACGCTCCTCAAGCCCCGCAACATGATCGAGGCGATCAACGACGCGCACCGCGTGATGATGGCCCGCGACCCCGACGT
>DASTDT010000170.1:0-4157 GCA_035710225.1 Sphingomicrobium sp. | reverse complement strand
CCGCATCTGCAAATGGCCGATGGGCCACCCGGGCGAGCCCGATTTCCATTTCTGCGGGGAGCCGTCCAATCCCGGCTATCCCTATTGCGTCGCCCATTGCGGGGTCGCCTATCAGGCGCAGCTTCCGCGCCGCGACCGCCGGCCGCCGCCGCCGCTTCCGTTCGGCGGGCCCAGAGTCAGATAGCGCCGGGACGCCGGCGAAAAGCCGGAGTCAGCCGAGCCTTGCGAGGACTCGCTCGGTCAGTGCCGCGCAGTCGGCGCCTGCAAAGGGGAAGCTGCCGGTCAGCGCCCCTTCCACTTCGGGAGCGAGCGCATGCTGGAGCTTGGCCCGGGCGCGGTGCAGCCGAGTCTTGACGGTGGCAGGCGCGAGGTCGAGGGCTTCTGCCGTTTCCTCGATGCTCAGGCCTTCGATATCGCGAAGCACGAACACCGAGCGGAACCCGTCTGGCAGTCTGGCGACCGCACGTTCGATCAGGAGCCGAAGCTGTTCGCGTGCCAGCGCCTCGTCCGGCTGTGGCTCCACCGACCCTTGGGCCAGCCTGTGTCGATAGATATCGAACACGGATATGCCTTCCTCTTCCAGCAGCTCATGCCGCCGGCGCTTGATGCGCAGACGAGCAAGCGCGGCGTTGACGATGATGCGCGTTAGCCAGGTGCTCAGCGATGAGCGCCCCTCGAATGTGTCGATCGCCGCGAAGGCATTGAGGTAGCCGGTCTGCACCGCTTCCTCGGCTTCGATCCGGTCCCTGAGGATGCTCCAGGCCGCCCGAAACAGCCGCTGGTTGTTGGCGGTGATCACCTGGCGAAGCGCCTCCCGGTCGCGCTTGCCACACAGCCGCGCCAGGCCGAGGTCGTCGATCTTCGCATAGTCGATTTGCGGCTGGGCGTTCATTTCGTCACCTTTAGCACGGCTTTCATCCCCGGATGATATTTGCACAGGAGAGGAAATGCGCCGCTCGCGGAGACTCGCATCCTGACCGTCTTGCCGGCTGGCAAATCAACATCGAATTTGCCATTCGCAGTCGCGCTGTGACGGAACATGTCGCGGTTTTGCCAGATGATCACGTCCCCAGCGCGGACGCCGTTCGGCATCGTGCCGAACTTCATCTTGTCAATCACGACCGTGTGGGTGCGTGGAGCCGCTGCTGCCGGGCTGGGTTGCGACAGCAGGGCCCACGCCGCGGCGGCCAACAGGGCAGAGAGCCGCCGCATATTATTCGAGCTCGGCCGACAGATGCTCGGCATGGGTCTGGTGCTCGCGGAAAAGCGTCAGGCCCGTCTGCAGCAGCGCCTTCAGCTGCCCGTTCTTCGCGGACGGAATGAGCGTCGATTGCAACGCGTCATTGACCGACTTGTGGAACGCCACCTCGTTCTCGACATACGCCTTGTCGAAGGCGCCGCCGCTCAGGCCGTTGAGCCGCTGAAGCGTCTTTTCGGCTGCCGCCGACAGCGCCTGGCTCGTCGCATTGTCCTGTGGAGTGACTTTCAGCGCCGTGACCAGTTCGAGCGCCTTTGCGTTCACCGCTTCGTGGTCGCGCACCATGGTGCCCGCGAATTCACGCACGGCTGCGCTCTGCGACTTCCGCAGCGCCTGTCTTGCGGCCGCGACGTCGAGGCTGCCCGCGGTGTAGGCGATATGCGCGATCTGCGCATCGTTCGGCGCTTCACCGGCAAGCGCGGGCGCTGAACCGATCGCGATCGATGCCGCTGCCAAAAATCTGACAAGTTTCCTCATGGGTCTACTCCTCATCGTCGGGAACGGCCGATTTCCCCGGCCCCCTCGAACGATTGGATGGAAGTTGCGCCGGAAAGTTCCCGGCGCCGATTTTCGGAACCTTCCCTTCGTCAAAGCATCGAACATGGGGGGCACAGCAGGACGTCCGCTCATGACCACGACAGTCGCGGAGCTACTCGTCGACACTCTTGCCGCCATCGGCGTGCGCCAGGTGTTCGGGGTCGTTGGCGATGCGCTGAACCCGTTCACCGACGCGATCCGCCGCCAGGATGTGGTGGAGTGGATCGGAGTCAGGCACGAGGAAGGCGCGGCCCTGGCGGCCGCCGGGCAGGCCAAGCTCAGCGGTCGTCTGGGCGTGTGCTGCGGCACCACCGGCCCTGGCGGCAACCATCTCGTCGCCGGACTTTACGAAGCAGCGAAGGATCATGCACCGGTGCTTGCGATCTCGGGCGACGTGCCGCTGTCCAAGCGCGGCACCGACGGCCTGCAAGAAAATGCGCCCAACCTGCTGTTCCGCGACGTCGCCCTCTACACGCAGATGGTTTCGTCAGGCAGCCAGGCTGCAGGGGTGTTTCAGCAGGCGGTCGCTCACGCTTACGGCGCTCGAGGCGTGGCCCACGTCAATATTCCGCCGGACGTGTTCGCCGCCAAGGCAAGCGGGCCAGTTGCGAGCCTGGCCACTCTCCGCCCGAAGCCCGACGTCGCGCCCGTCGAACGCGACATCGAGGCCGCCGCTCGGCTCATCGACGAAGCTGGGACCCTAGTATTGCTTTGCGGCGCCGGCTGCCGCGATGCGGTTTCGGAGCTCAGCCGACTTGCCGGCCATTTGCAGGCGCCGCTCGTGCACTCCTATCGCGGCAAAGACCTCCTGCCCTACGACCATCCCTTATGGATCGGCGGTCTCGGCCTGATCGGCAGCAAGGCCGGGCTGGAGGCGGTGGAGGGCGCAGACCTGCTGCTGATGCTTGGCACCGACTATCCCTATCCCGAGTACTTGCCCACGCACGGGCACGTGATCCAGGTGGACGAGCGGGCGTTTGCACTCGGTCGGCGAACGCCCGTTGCGCTGGGGATCGTCGGTTCGGTGCGTCCCGCCCTGGCTGCACTGCTGGCCCGGGTGAAGAAGCGCAGCGGCGGCCAGTTCCTTCGCCAGGTGCAGGCCACCCGTCGCAAGTGGGACGAAATGCTCGACAGCAAGGGCGATCCGGGGCGAAGCGCGGACAAGATCTACCCCCAGGCCGTTGCACGGCTGGTGAGCGATCATTCTAATGACGACGCGATCTTCGTGAACGATACAGGCGAAGTGACGTTGTGGGCGGCGAACTGGACTCGCCAGCGGTCGGGCCAGCGGATCGTTGGCTCGTTCAACAATGCGGCGGTCGGCACCGCGCTCGGCATGGCCAATGGCATGCAGTCCCTCGATCGCAACCGCCAGGTCATCGTGCACATCGGCGATGGCGGTTTCACGATGCTCGCCGGCGAGCTGATGACGGCGGTCGAGCACCAGCTGCCGGTCAAGATCGTGGTCTACGACAATGCGGGCTGGGGACTGGTTCATCTCGAAATGGAAGGCGCGGGCTATCCGGCTGCCAGCGGCGCGGCTTTCCCGAACATGGATTTTGCCGCTTATGCGCGCGCCTGCGGCGCCGCGGGGTTCACCGCAGACGACCCCGGTTCGCTTGAGTGCACCATCCGGTCTTTCCTGGAGACGCCGACGCCGGCAGTGCTGCATGCCTGCGTCGATTCGAACGAGCTTCCGGTCATGCCGCATTTCGATCTCGCGCAAGCCGTCAAATTCGGCATCGCGAAGGCGAAAGAGCTGGTTTCCTAGGTTTCACCGGCCGAGCACGAAAAAGCCCCGGAGGTTCGCTCCGGGGCTCTCTCGATCGCGCTGAGGGATGGCCGTTACGCCGTCTCGGTCTCGGCCTTGGCGTTGACCGTCTGCTTCGACGCCGGCTGCTCGCCGCCGCCGATCGCCGAGCGCTCCTTCGTCTCGGAGCCGCCGCCGATCTCGATCTTCTTGGGCTTCATCGCCTCTGGGATCTCGCGGACGAGCTCGATCGCGAGCAGCCCGTCCTTCAGGTCCGCGCCCTTGACCTGGATATGGTCGGCGAGCGCGAAGCGGCGCTCGAACGAGCGGGTCGCGATCCCGCGGTAGATATAGTCGGAGCCCTTGTCCTCGGACTCCTCCTTCTTCCTGCCGCTGACGATCAGCACGTTCTGC
The DNA here is from genome assembly GCA_035710225.1 of Sphingomicrobium sp. Taxonomy (GTDB): domain Bacteria; phylum Pseudomonadota; class Alphaproteobacteria; order Sphingomonadales; family Sphingomonadaceae; genus Sphingomicrobium. Next base: position 198 of record DASTDT010000170.1, on the reverse strand, counting down.
TGGGCGGTGATGTCGATCTCGTCCGGCTTGAAGCCCGCGACCGCGAGCTCGATCCGATAATCGTTCTCGCCGGTCTTGATCAGGTCGAACGGCGGGTAATTCTCACCGCCGTTGCCCATGCCGCTGCTCTCCAGCATGTCGAACAGCCGGTCGAAGCCGACGGTCGAACGGCGGAAGGGTGAAAAGTCGAAAGCGCTA
>DASTDT010000169.1:0-2183 GCA_035710225.1 Sphingomicrobium sp. | reverse complement strand
AGCAACGCGGTCGAATTGGTGTCGGCCAGGGTCAGCGTGCTGTGCGCCGCGGTGCTTCGCAGCGCCTCGACGAGCTCGTCCGGAAGAACCGTCGGCAACAGGCCGGGGCCGCCGCAATTGACGACCAGCCGCTGCGGCCCGTCGCTTAGCTCGAAGGCTAGGGTCGAGGCGCAGCCGCGGGTCGCCATTCGCTGCGGCGGCGGAGCGGCGTCGACGACCAGGATGGTGCCAAGCGCGGACATGCGCTGATAGCCCCAGCCGCGCGCCGCGCGAAGCGGCCGGGCGCGAAGGCCGCAGCCCTCGACCAGCGCCGCCAGCCGAGCCGCGCTGCCGGGGTTTCCGCCTTGCCAGCTCGACAGGGCGCCGTCGCCCATGGTCACGCCATGGAGCGCGGCGAGCGCGGCCGCCGACGCATCCTCGAGCCCTTCGGGAAGCTCCTGCTTCGAAGCGAAATAGGCCGCCCTGAGCAGGCCCAGGCGGTCGACCAGCAGCATCTGTTCGTGTGGGCAGCGGCTGAGCAGCCCGCCGTCTTCGGATTGGGCCGCGGCGAGCGCGCGCATCAGTCCGGACTCCGCGCGGGCGATTCGCGGAAGGCCCCCCTGCAAGATGAGGGCGGCGGTGACCATTCCCGACCAGGCGGTGATCCGCTTGAGGCCGGGCGGCGCCTTGTCGGCGTTGGAATCGAGATGGCGGGCGCCGCGCGCCAGCGTGTTGAGCAGGGCCGAACGGTAGCCCTGGTCGCGGCTCGACAGCACGTAGGGGGCGTAAGCCGTCCAGAACAGGATGCGCTCCCCCCACAGGTCCGGCCGCCAGGCGGCATCGACTCGGGTGCCGTGGGCCACCAGCCAGCGCGCGGTCATCGTCTCGGCGACCCTGGCGCCGCGGTCGCGTCCGGCGGCAGCGGCGAGGTCGCGAAGCCAGGAAAAGCCCTGGATGGCTTCGGCCAGCGGCCCCTCCGCTCCGAGCGCGGCGAAATCGAGATCGGCAAGCGCGAGCGTCTCGTCGCCGAGGACGTAGCGGCCGTCGAGCAAGGCGTCGCCGAGCGCCCGGTCGCCCTCGACATGGTCGCGCGGGACGGCGGTCAGCCGAAGCGGCTTGCGGCCGTGGCCGGCAAGACGCGACAGCAGGGAGCCGCGCGCCAGCTTGCCGACGATGGCGCGGTCGTCGGCGGCGGTCATCTACGCACCCCGGAGGGCGGCGATGTTGTCGGCGTAGGCGCCCGGCCCGCCGCGGAACACGGCGGTACCGGCGACCAGCGCGGTGGCCCCGGCCGACACCGCTTGGCGGGCGGTATCCGGATCGATTCCCCCGTCGACCTCGATCGTGAGGTCGAGGCCGCGCTTGGCGATGAGACTGGCCACCGCCTCGATCTTCTTGAGCTGGGCGGGGATGAACTTCTGCCCGCCGAAGCCGGGATTTACGCTCATCACCAGCACCAGGTCGACATCGTCGATCAGGTAATCGAGCATCTTGGCCGGGGTGCCGGGGTTGAGCGAAACGCCCGCCTTCTTGCCGAGGCTGCGGATGAGCTGAAGCGTCCGGTGGACGTGGGGACCCGCCTCGGGATGGACGGTGATGATGTCGGCGCCGGCCTCGGCGAAGGCTTCGATGAACGGATCGACCGGGCTGATCATCAGATGGACGTCGAGCGGCTTGGCGGTGTGCGGGCGGAGCGCCTTCACCACCGCCGGGCCGATCGTTATGTTGGGGACATAATGGCCGTCCATGACGTCGACATGGATCCAGTCGGCGCCGGCGGCATCGATCGCCCGCACCTCTTCCCCGAGCGACGCGAAATCGGCGCTGAGGATCGACGGGCTGATGATCGTTTGGGCCATTCGCCGATTAGACGCGATTAGCCGCCGCGGACAAGGTGCGCGGCGAAGAAGCCGTCGAGACCGCCCTCGGCTTCCATATTTCCGGGCACGGTCCGCAGCCAGCCGTCGGCGGTCGCGGGAAGGCCGGGGACGCCGGCATCGCCCGGCACGAGGCGGAAATCGCTCTGCCTCGACAGGAATGACGTCACTTGCGCCTCGCCCTCCTCCGGCTCGAGGCTGCATACGGCGTAGACCAGGCTTCCGCCCGGCCGGACCAGGGTCGCCGCGCGGTCGAACAGCCGGCGCTGGAGGTCGACGGCCTCGGCGATGACCGAAGGCCGGGCGCGATAGAGGACTTCGGGATGG
>DASTDT010000168.1:0-3100 GCA_035710225.1 Sphingomicrobium sp. | reverse complement strand
GAACTCGCGGACCATGCGCACGGCGATATCGTTGGCGCTGTGCAGGTCGCTGGTAGCGCCGGTCGAGATTTCGCCGAGCACCAGTTCTTCCGCCAGCGTGCCGCCGAGCGCCACTTTGATGCGCGCTTCCAGTTCGCCGCGGGTCATCAGCGTGCGGTCTTCGTCGGGCCGTTGCAGCACGTAGCCGCCGGCCATGCCGCGCGGGATGATCGACACTTTGTGAACCGGATCGCTGCCCGGCACGGCGCAGGCGATCAGGGCATGGCCCGCTTCGTGATAGGCGACGCGGCGTTTTTCTTCGGGGCGCATGATGCGGCTCTTGCGTTCCAGGCCGACGGCCCCGCGCTCAACGGCTTCTTCGAAGTCGTGCATGGTCACCGCATCGCCGGCGCGTCGGGCCGCAAGCAGGGCCGCTTCGTTGACGAGGTTGGCGAGATCGGCGCCAGAGAAGCCCGGGGTCCCGCGGGCGATCACGCGCGGGTCGACGTCGGGCGCCAGCGGCACCTTTTTCATGTGCACCGCAAGGATCTGCTCGCGGCCGTCGATGTCGGGGCGCGGAACCACGACCTGGCGGTCGAACCGGCCGGGACGCAGTAGGGCCGGGTCGAGCACGTCGGGCCGGTTGGTGGCAGCGATGATGATGATGCCTTCATTGGCCTCGAAGCCGTCCATCTCGACCAGCAGCTGGTTCAAGGTCTGTTCGCGTTCGTCGTTGCCGTTGCCGAGGCCCGCGCCGCGATGGCGGCCGACGGCGTCGATCTCGTCGATGAAGACGATGCACGGCGCGCTCTTCTTGGCCTGCTCGAACATGTCGCGCACGCGGCTTGCGCCGACGCCGACGAACATCTCGACGAAATCGGAGCCGGAGATGGTGAAGAATGGCACGCCCGCCTCGCCGGCGATGGCGCGGGCGAGCAGCGTTTTGCCGGTACCGGGCGAGCCAACCAAAAGCGCGCCCTTGGGGATCTTGCCGCCCAGTCGGGCGAACTTGCCCGGGTCCTTCAGATATTCGACGATCTCCTCGAGTTCCTCGCGGGCCTCGTCGATCCCGGCGACGTCGGCGAAGGTCACCTTGCCCTGCTTCTCGGTCAGCATCCGGGCGCGGCTCTTGCCGAAGCCCATCGCCCCGCCGCCGGCGTTCTTCTGCATCTGCCGCATGATGAAGATGGCGATGCCGATCATCAGGATGAACGGCAGCGAATTATAGAGCAGCAGCATCCACAGGCTGGCGCCTTCCTCGGCCTTGGCCTGGATGTTGACGCCCTTTTCCTCGAGCTTGGCGGTGACCTGGGCGTCGGCCGGCGCAAGCGTCTTGAAGGTCTTGCCGTCGTCGAGCGTTCCGCTGATGCTCGAATCGCCGCTCTGGCCGCGTGAAATGGTGACGGCTTTGACATTGCCTTCGGCGACCTGGTTGACGAACTCGGAATAGGTCATGGCCGGGCCGGCCGGCTCGCGCGCCCCGCCGAACGACTGGACGAACAGGACCAGCCCGAGCAGGATCGCCATCCAGATCAGCAGCGACTTGGTCCACGGGTTCGTCGGCTTCTTGTCGTTCATCGCATCGCTCTCATTTGCCTGCCCGCTAAAATAAGCGGTCCTACCTTAATAACAATGGAATGCATGAGCCGGCATTCGAGATGGGCCTTGGCACGGGGGACCGTTTCGGACCAAGGGAACGCCATGATCCGCACCGTCGAGACCCAGCCGTTCGAGGGGCAGAGGCCAGGCACGTCGGGACTTCGCAAGAAGGTGCGGCAGTTTCAGCAGCCGAACTACGCCGAAAATTTCCTGCAGTCGATCTTCGACGCTTCACCGCCGCCGCCCGGCGCCACGCTGGTCATCGGCGGCGACGGGCGCTTCCATAACCGCACCGTCATCCAGCAAGCGGTGCGAATGGCCGCCGCCAACGGCTTCGCCCGGGCGCTGATCGGCCAGGGCGGAATCCTGTCGACCCCCGCCGCCAGCCACCTCATCCGCAAGTACGGCGCGGCCGGCGGGCTGATCTTCTCGGCGAGCCACAATCCCGCCGGGCCGGACGCCGACTTCGGAATCAAATATAATGTCGCCAACGGCGGCCCTGCGCCGGAAGCGGTGACCGAAGCGGTCTACCGCCGAAGCCTGGAAATCGACCGCTGGCTTACGATCGATGCCCCCGACGTCGATCTCGACCGGGCTGTCGAAACCCGGATCGGCGACATGACCGTCACGGTCATCGACCCGGTCGCCGATTATGCCGAACTGATGGAAACCCTGTTCGACTTCGCCGCCATCCGCCGCTGGCGCAGGGACGGCGGCAGCTTCGCGTTCGACGCGATGAGCGCGGTCACCGGCCCCTATGCGCGCGACATTTTCGAAGGGCGGCTCGGCTTTCCCGCCGGCACCGTCCGGCGCGGCGTCCCGCTCGAGGATTTCGGTGGCGGTCATCCCGATCCCAATCTGGTCCACGCGCCCGAGCTGGCGGCGCTGATGCTTGGCGACGGCGCGCCCGACCTCGGCGCGGCCAGTGACGGCGACGGCGATCGCAATCTGATCATCGGCCGGGGGCGCTTCATCAACCCGTCGGACTCGCTGGCGATGATCGCGGCCAATGCCCACCTCGCGCCCGGCTATCATGGCGGCATTGCGGGCATCGCCCGCTCGATGCCGACCAGCACCGCCGCCGACCGCGTCGCGGAAAGGCTCGGCGTGGCGATGTTCGAGACTCCGACCGGGTGGAAGTTTTTCGGCAATCTGCTCGACTCCGGCCTGGTCACCATCTGCGGCGAAGAAAGCGCCGGCACCGGCTCCGACCATGTGCGCGAAAAGGACGGGCTGTGGGCGGTGCTGATGTGGCTCAACATCCTCGCCGAGCGGCGCCAGTCGGTCGAGGACATCGCCCACGACCATTGGGCCACCCACGGCCGCAATTACTATGCCCGACATGACTATGAGGCGCTGGCCGTCGCGGCGGCAAACGCGTTGATGGGCGAGTTGGAGCAGGCTTGCGGCGCATTGCGCGGCCGAAGCTTCGGCGCCTTCACCGTCACCGACTCGGCCGGCGTCTATGCCTATCGCGATCCGGTCGACCGGTCGGAAAGCAAGGGGCAGGGGATCGTCGTTC
>DASTDT010000167.1:0-14220 GCA_035710225.1 Sphingomicrobium sp. | reverse complement strand
TTCACAATCAAGCCCAACATCTATGGGACGCTGGCAGCACGGCTGACTCGGACCCGCGCGTTGGCGACGGTCAGCGGGCTAGGCTCGGCCTTTCTCGCCGGCGGCCCGACAGGCCGGCTCATCGACCGCCTCTACCGGCTGAGTCTGAGCGGAGCCCAGGCGGTGTTTTTCCAGAATGAGGAGGACCGCGAACTGTTCCTGGAGAGGCGTCTGGTGCGGCGCGAACAGGTGCGCCGGGTCCCCGGCTCAGGGATCGACCTCGCGCATTTCGGCCTGTCGCCGCTGCCCAACGGCAGCCCTCAGCGGTTTCTCTTCATTGGCCGACTGCTGTGGGACAAGGGCGTGCGCGAATTCGTGGAAGCGGCGCGGCTCGTTGCCTCGTCCGGGCACCGGGCCGAGTTCCATATTCTCGGGGAGTGCGGGGTCGACAATCCCTCGGCCGTAACTCTTGCGGAAGTCGAGCGTTGGGCGGCAGATGGGATCATTCGCTACCTTGGACCGACCGACGACGTGCGCCCTGCGATCGCGGCTGCCGACTGCATCGTCCTGCCGTCTTATCGCGAGGGCGTGCCCCGCAGCCTTCTCGAGGGGGCGGCGATGGGCCGGCCGTTGATTGCGACCGACGTGCCCGGTTGCCGGGATGTCGTAGAGGACGGCGACAACGGCTTTCTGTGCGCGCCGCGCTCCGCCTCGGCGCTGGCCGACGCGATAAGGCGGATGTTGCAGTTAGAGCCCGAGGAGCAGGTGGCGATGGGGCGGCGCTCGCGGGAGAAGCTCGAACGCGAATTCGCGGTCGAGCGGGTGGTGGCCGCCTACCGAAGCGAGCTGGCGACATGAACCGGCTGGTCAAGTTCTGGAGCCAGAGCGAAGGCAGCCAGCGCCCGCGCGCGCCGTCCGGGGTGCGCCTTTACGCGGTCGGCGACATTCACGGCCACGGCGCCCTGCTCGAACAGATGCTCGCGGCGATCGAGCAGGACATCGCGCAGGCCCGCCCGGCCGACAACGTCCTCGTCTTCCTCGGCGATCTGATCGACCGCGGCCCGTCGAGCGCGGCGGTGCTCGAGCGGCTGCGCACCCTGGCGGGGCCCTTCAAGAGCGTGTTCCTGACCGGAAATCACGAGGAGGTGCTGATCCGCATCCTCGAGGGCGACGATGAACTGGTCGGCGATTGGCTACGCTTCGGCGGCCTCGAATGCGCCCAGAGCTACGGGCTCGAGCCGGAGCGGCTTCGGGCAATTGGCGCGGCCGGGGCGGGCGAGGCCGTGCGGGAGGCCATCCCGGAGGCGCACCAGCAATTCCTGCGCTCGTTCGCCGACAGCTTTGGCGCCGGCGATTACCTGTTCGTTCACGCCGGGATCCGGCCGGGGGTGCCGCTCGAGCAGCAGTCGCTCACCGACCTCCGTTGGATCCGCTCGCCGTTCCTCGAATACCGGCACCATCACCCCAAGGTCGTGGTTCACGGTCACAGCATCTCGAAGGACATAGATCGGCGCCCCGGCCGGATCGGAGTAGACACCGGCGCCTATCGCACGGGCCTGTTGTCGGCGATCGTCCTGGACGGCGCGGAGCAGCGCGTGATCCAGGTCGGCAATCGCCGGTGAATGATGGCCGTGGCACCGGCAACGCGGTGGAAAACCGCCGAAATGGCTGCTACTGGCCCCAATTCCGGTGGGGCGGACCGGCTGTGGGAGCGTTGGTGATGAAGGTTGACTGGGATGACTTGCGAGCTGTGCCCCGCGCCGCCCTGGCGGTTTCGGCCGCGGCCTTGCTATGGGGCTGCGCCGACCGTCGCGGTGGCCCGATCCCCTATGACGTGGCACTCGGCAGCCCGGACCGGCCCGCGGCGCTGACCCTGGCGGAGGATTACCGGATCGCGCCGCTCGACACGCTGACCGTCAAGGTCTTCAAGATGCCGGACCTGAGCGGGGACTATGACGTCGACCTGCTCGGCCAGATCGCCTTGCCTCTCGTCGGCAACGTCAAGGCCGCCGACCTCACCACTGCCGAGCTGGACGCCACCCTGACCGAGCGTTTCGGCGCCAAGTATCTCGAGAATCCGGACGTCCTGGTCGGCGTGAAGTCATCGACCAGGGCAAGCGTCACGATCGACGGATCGGTCCAAAAGCCCGGGTCGATCTCGGCGGCGGGTCCGATCACGCTGATGCAGGCGGTCGCCCAGGCCGGTGGAGTGACCGAAAACGCCAACGCCCGCAGGGTCGCGATTTTCCGCCAGATCGGCGGTCGGCGTCAGGCCGCTGCGTTCGACCTGACCGCAATCCGGCGCGGCCAAAGCCCCGACCCGCGCGTCTATCCTGGCGATATCATCGTCGTCGACGGATCGGGAACCAAGGCCCTGCATCGGCAGATTCTCAACAGCCTTCCGCTTCTTTCCATCTTCCGGCCCTTCTGACGGATTGGTTTCGAGGACATCGTGGGTAACGACATCGCCGTCACAGTGGATGAAAGTCGCGACAATCTCATCATGATCTCCAATCAGTCCGAGACGTGATGTTCGGCAAAGGGTCGAAGACGTTCGCGGCCATCGGAATCGTCGGCGCTGCGATCCTGATCGCGGCGCTGTCGTTCCGCGATTCGGCGACGAGGGCCCCGCGTTCCCACCCGTTGGCGGCGATGGCGTCCTTATGGCCGTCCCATCCCGCAGTGACTGCCGAGCGGCTGTTGGTAGATGCCGCGCTGGCGGCGAAGGGCGGCCGCTCGCTTAATGCCGATGAGCGAACCCGGCTTCGCGAAATGGTCGCTGCTGCCCCACTCGAGCCGCAGCCGTTCATGCTGGAAGGCGCGGTCAAGCAGCTCGAGGGCGACACGGCGAGCGCCCTGCGGCTCTATCGGGCGGCGCGCCTGCGCGATCCGCGGGACACTGCCGCCCGGCTGCTTCTCGCCGACCTCGAATTGCGGAACGGACAGGTCGAGGCGGGGCTGTCCAACCTCGTTTCGATTACCCGGCTCGACGCCAAAAAGACGGGTCCGGTGGTCACCGCGCTGGTGGGCTATGCGCAGGCGCCCGGAGCGGCCGCGGAGATGCGCCGAGTGTTCGCCAAGAACAGGACGCTGGGCGACATGGTGCTGATGGAGCTCGCCTCGGACCCCTCGAACCTGCCGCTGATCCGCGCACTTGCCCCCGCCAGCGGCAGCGAAGGCAATACGAGGTGGCAGGACCGGCTGGTCGAAACGACCCTGGCCGCCGGCAAGCCGGCACAAGCGAAGCAATTGTGGATCGGATTCAACCGGGCGCAGGCAATGGCCGGGGAACAGCCGTTCAATCCCGAATTCAAGCCGCGTTCCGCGCGGCCGCCGTTCAACTGGGCGCCGGCGACCGGCAGCGGCGGGCTTGCCGAATTCCGTCCCGGCGGCGGGCTGGGGATAGTGCACTTCGGACGCGAGCCGATGATGCTCGCCCGCCAGCTCATCCTGCCTGATCCTGGCCGCTATGCCATCGTGACGGCCATGAACCGCCTGGTCCCGCCGGGACGCCTGGAGTGGCGCCTGCAATGTAACAGCGGCGGCCAGCCCCAGGTCGTTCCCGTGGAGTCGGTCAAGAGCTTCGAGGCGGTCGCCGATTGCCGCGGCTATTGGCTCGAGCTTCACGCAAAAGCGGGCGAAACCGAGCAGCAGGTCGAGGGCGTCGTGACCCGAGTCGAATTGCGTAAGGCGCGGTGATGGCCGCGCGCGCAACTGGACTGATCGGGCCGCTGTTCCTGTTCGCCTGCCTGACGCTCGGCGGAAGCGCGCAGGGAATCTGGACGAACCTGGCGCTTCAGCTCGGGGCGATCGCAATCATCGCGGCGTCGCTCATCGCCGGCCGGCGCAGCGATGGCCGGGCCGAGGTGCGATTGCGCTGGCTGGTCGCGGCGACGCTCGTTGTCGCCGTCCTTCAGCTGGTCCCGCTTCCGCCCGAGATCTGGACCCGGCTGCCCGGGCGCGGACCGGTGGCCGAGGGCTTTACCTTGGTCGGAGCCGACCTCCCGTGGCTACCGGTGTCGCTCGCTCCGGAAGTGACGGTTTCGGCCCTGCTGGCCTGCCTGCCAGCGGTGGCGATGCTTGCGTGGGTGCTGCGTTGGTCGGACGGGCGAAGCGATGGCTTCATCGTCGCGGTGCTCGCCGCGACCGTGGTCTCGGTCGTCGTCGGGTTGATCCAATATACCAGCAGCGAGCCATGGTACCCCTACCGCCACTCCAGCTTCGGGGCGGCGACCGGATTGTTCGCCAATAGCAACCACATGGCCTCGCTGCTTCTGTGCGCGATCCCGCTGCTCGCCGCGGTGGCGGTCGCGCAGTGGCGCAAGACCGGCAAGTCGGCGCCCGGGCAGCGCCTGGCGGTGATGATCGCGCTTGCCACCTGCGCCGGCGCGATCGTGGTCGGGATCATCGTCAACGGCTCGCTCGCGGTGATCCTGCTCGGCGGGCCGATGCTGGTGGCGTCACTGCTGATCTTCCTGCCCTCGGTGGGCGTCCGCGCCGGGCGGCTGGCGATCCTTATCCTGGCGGCAATCGCGGCCGGAATCGCGGCATTGCTAGCCATCGGCATCGAACGGCTGATCAGCATCGGCGGGGCGGCGTCGGCCTCCGAACGGCTGGAAATCCTCCGCTCGAGCGTCCGCATGGCGACGGACTATGCCCCCGTGGGAAGCGGGCTGGGTACCTTCGCGGCGGCCTATCATTTGCAGGAAGACCCGGAGACGGTGACCTGGCCCTACGCCAACCATGTCCACAACGACTATGTCGAGCTGGTCATCGAACTCGGCCTTGCCGGCGGCGTGGTCCTGATCGCCTTTCTCGCCTGGTGGGCGTGGCGGTTCACCGGGCTGTGGCGGTCGAGCGCGACCCCGCCGGCGGTGCGCGCCGCGACCCTGGTAACGCTGGGCCTGCTGCTTCACTCGCTGGTCGATTTCCCGCTTCGGACGGCCGCCTTGTCCGCCTTGTTCGCGACCGCCATCGGGTTCATGGCCGCGCCGGGCGTCCGCCGCCCGCCCGCGGGCATAGGCCAGCCCCGCCACCTCACGCTCGACGACCTGTAGCGGACGGCAAAGTGGAAACGCTTCGCTACGAGCTGTTCGGACAGCGAGATCCCCCTTCCCGAGCTTGCCGCGCAACCGGCCGAGGATGGCGGCCGAAACTCCGGCCAGACAGTCTCGACGATCCTCGCCAGCGCCTCAACCTCACCAGCACGGTTAGCGGCGACGGCATGCGCTGCTTGGCTAAACCGCCAGGCGAAGGCAAGCGCCGGCGCGCGTGAAACCGACTACCTGGTCCATCGTTGAGGCTGTCTAACGTTGAGAATCGGAGAAGCTTGTGATCAGGACCGCGTGGCGTTCGCTATTGATATGCTCGATGTTCGCGAGTGGCGCCTCGGGCGCCCAGCAGGCGGGCAACACGTCGGCCGCCGATGACCGGGCGCGCTGGGTCCCACCGGGAACTCCGGGTTCGCCAATCGACGGGACGCTGTTCCATGCCCAGGTGCTTATGAGCGCCCATGGTTTCTCGCCAGGGGTGATCGACGGCAAAAAGGGCGAGTCTTTCCGCCTCGCGCTGCGCAGCTTCCAGGAATCGCGCGGCCTCAAGGTCAGCGGCGAGCTGGATGCGGAAACGCGAAGCGCGCTGCTGGCGGCGAACCGGCCGTCGACGGTGATGGTCCAATTGACCCCGGACGATGTCGGCGGCCGCTTCGTCTACCCGTTCCCGGAACAGCCCGAGGCGCAGGCCGAACTCGATTTCCTGGGCTACCGCAACATGCTCGAGAAGCTTGCCGAGCGCTATCACACGACCCCCGACACGATCGTCGCCCTCAATGGCGGCGACAAGAGGATCGGGGTCGGCCAGAGCCTTCGCCTCCCCAACGTGGTGCCGACTGCAACCGACTACTCCGGAGTCCAGGGTAACGGCGGGAACGTCATGCGCGTGCTGAACGTCGATTCCACCCAGCCGCCGGGCGATTATGTCGTGGTCGACAAGAGCGACGGCGTGCTCAAGGTTTATAGCCGGGCCGTTCCGACCGAGGGCGCGGCGGCAACAGGCGAGCGCAAGCTCGTCGCGGCGTTCCCGGTGACGATGGGCTCGAAGCAATATCCGCTGCCGATCGGGCGCTGGAAGGCGACCACCTACGCCTTCCTGCCGCCTTTCAAATATCAGCCGGAGCTACTCAACAACCCGAAGACTGACAAGGAGCTCCAGCTTCCCGCCGGGCCAAACGGGCCGGTCGGTGTGGCCTGGCTCGACCTCACCAAGGAGCATTACGGAATCCACGGAACCAATGAGCCGCAGACCATCGGCCGCGCCGAATCGAGCGGTTGCATTCGGATGACGAACTGGGATGTTCTGCGCCTGGCGCGGATGATGAAGCCCGGGTTCACGGCCATCTTCCAGGCCTGAACCCGGGGACAGGGGGTAAATGAAACAGATCGGCTCGATCATCGTCACAGCGGTGCTGGTAAGCGCCTTCTGGATATTCTTCTACAACATCCGAACCGCGCCTCGGGCCGACGGCGAGGTCGCCGTATCCGGCGACAAGACGACGGTGGAAGGCGGGGGAAGCAGCGTCACGGTCGCCGAAGGCGTAGTGGTCGGCCCTTCGGGTCTGGCCATTCCGGTAGCCGGAATGCGGGCGGCCAACCTCGTCGACACCTTCACCCAGGCGCGGGCCGGCGGTGCGCGGGTTCACGACGCCATCGACATCATAGCGCCCGAAGGCACGCCGGTGGTCGCCGCCGCGCCGGGGACGGTCGAGAAGCTGTTCAACTCGCAGGGCGGCGGCGGGATCACAGCCTATGTCCGCTCGCCCGACGGCAACTGGATCTATTATTACGCGCATCTGCAGCGTTACGCCCCGGGGCTGGCCGAGGGGCAAAAAGTGGCACGCGGTTCGCCGATCGGCTTCGTCGGCCATACCGGCAACGCCAACCCGGCAGGGCCGCACCTGCATTTCGCGATCCATCGAATGGCGCCGGGCGAGGCGTGGCACGAAGGCAGCGCCATCAACCCTTACCCGCTGCTTGCCGGGAAGCCGGTCAACCGCTAGGCCGCGCGGCGACTTCTCACATCCCCGAGGCTTTTTTCAATGAAGATCAGCGGCGTGGACATTCGTCCCGGCAACATCATCGAATATGAAGGCGGAATCTGGCGCGCGGTTAAGATCCAGCACACCCAGCCCGGCAAGGGCGGCGCCTACATGCAGGTCGAGATGAAGAACCTCATCGACGGCCGCAAGACCAACGTCCGCTTCCGCAGCGCCGAGACGGTCGAGCGCGTCCGGCTCGACACCAAGGACTTCCAGTTCCTATTCGCCGACGGCTCCGAGCTGACGTTCATGGACAAGGAGACCTATGAGCAGATCACCTTGCCGCGCGACACGCTGGGCGATGCGGCGGCTTTCCTTCAGGACGGCATGGACGTAGTGATGGAACTCCACGACGAGAAGCCGATCAGCGTCCAGCTGCCCGATACGGTTGAAGCGACGATCGTCGAGGCGGACGCGGTGGTGAAGGGGCAGACGGCGTCTTCCAGCTACAAGCCGGCGATCCTCGACAATGGCGTTCGGGTGATGGTTCCACCGCACATCAGCGCCGGCACCCGGATCGTCGTCGACGTCTACGAGCAGACCTACGTCCGCCGGGCGGACTAATGGTTTCGCATTCAGGCCTGATCACCGTCATGCAGCGCGCCGCCCGCAAGGCGGCGCCGCGGCTTCGGCGCGACTTCGGCGAGGTCGAGCAGCTCCAGGTGTCGAAGAAGGGGCCGGCCGACTTCGTCTCGATGGCCGACAAGAGAGTCGAGCAGACCCTCATCGACGAATTGCGCAACGCGCGCCCGGACTGGGCCCTGCTGACCGAGGAATCGGGCGAGATCGAGGGCGATCCGGACAAGCCCAGGTGGATCGTCGATCCGATCGACGGGACCACCAATTTCCTTCACGGCGTGCCTCATTTCGCGATCTCGATCGCTGTCGAGGACCGGCGGCCGGGGGGCAAGCCCGAGATCAGCCACGGCCTCGTCTACCAGCCGATCACCGACGAAAGCTTCTGGGCGGAGAAGGGGCGCGGCGCCTGGCTTCAGGACCGCCGCCTGAGGGTCTCGGCCCGCCGTTTCCTCAATGAGGCGCTGATCGCCACCGGATTGCCCCATTCCGGCCGCGGCGATGTCGCCACGTGGAGCAAGATCTACGCCGCCATCGCACCGCACGTGTCCGGCGTTCGGCGGATGGGGTCGGCGAGCCTCGACCTGGCATGGGTCGCGGCCGGGCGGTTCGACGGCTTCTGGGAGGACGACCTCGATTATTGGGACACGGCCGCGGGCCTGATCCTGGTGCGCGAGGCGGGCGGGTTCATCACCGATTACCGCGGCCAGGACCGGATGGTCGACAAGCGCCAGTATCTCGCCACCAGCAGCGAGCTCCATTCGAAGCTCCACAAGCTGCTCGCCGGGGCGCTGCGCTAGTCGAAAGTCACGTTTTTCGAGCGAAATTCCGTCTCTCTCCGGCTTGCCCACTTGGGGCGGGCGTCCTAGAGAGCCGCCAGTCTCGCTAGTCCCGCTGGAGCCCTTCCTTGGCCGACGTCGCCGCCGGATATCTTCCGATCCTGCTGTTCCTCGGGATCGCGCTCGCTTTGTCGGGCGCGTTCGTGTTCCTGCCGATGCTGGTGTCGCGGATGACCGGGGCGCACAATCCGACGGCCGAGAAGCTGAGCGAATATGAGTGCGGCTTCCCCGCGTTCGAGGACAGCCGTGCCCAGTTCGACGTCCGCTTCTACCTCGTCGCCATATTGTTCATCGTGTTCGACCTCGAAGCGGCTTTCCTGTTTCCCTGGGCGGTGACGCTGGACGAGACGGGCTGGGTCGGCTGGGCGGCGATGATGGTATTCCTGGCCGAGCTTGCGCTTGGCCTCGCCTATGCATGGAAGAAGGGGGCGCTGGAGTGGGAGTGACCGACACCCCCGGCCTCATCGATCCGACCGTCCAGATCAGCCCGCTGCGCGATTCGCCGCCGGAGCCGATCACGATGGAAGAGCGCGCGCGCCTGGAAGCGATGCGCCGCGAGCTCGACGAGAAGGGCTTCGCAGTGGCCAGCCTGGAGGACCTCGTCCACTGGGCGCGGACCGGAAGCCTGTGGTGGATGACCTTCGGCCTGGCCTGCTGCGCGGTCGAGATGATCCACGTCAACATGCCGCGCTACGACCTCGAGCGGTTCGGTGTCGCGCCGCGCGCAAGCCCTCGCCAGAGCGACGTGATGATCGTCGCGGGAACGCTGTGCAACAAGATGGCCCCGGCGCTGCGCAAGGTCTACGACCAGATGAGCGAGCCCAAATACGTCATCTCGATGGGCAGCTGCGCCAATGGCGGCGGCTATTATCATTATAGCTATTCGGTGGTCCGCGGTTGCGACCGCATCGTCCCGGTCGACATCTACGTCCCCGGCTGCCCCCCGACCGCCGAGGCCTTGCTCTACGGGATCATGCAGCTGCAGCGGAAGATCCGCCGCGAGGGGACGATTGAACGATGAGTGGCTCGCGGTGACCCTTCACGTCCCCCTGATCAAGCCGCGCGACGGGTTCGCGGACGCTTTTACCAAAGCGATCGGCGGCGCCTTCGTCGGCGCGAAGGAGCATGTTGGCGAGCTGACCGTGGCGGTCGAGCGCGACGGGATCGTCGATGCCTGCCGGATCGCCCGCGACCAGTTCGGTTACCAGCAGCTGATGGAGATCGCCGGGGCCGACTACCCGGAACGGCCGGAGCGGTTCGAGGTCAATTATCACCTCCTGTCGGTGACCGAAAACCACCGGGTGCGGCTGAAGCTGACGACCGACGAGGCAACTCCGGTGCCGAGCGTCACCGGACTGTGGCCGGTCGCCGGCTGGCTCGAGCGCGAGGTGTTCGACATGTACGGCGTGGTGTTCGCCGGCAATCCCGACCTCCGCCGGATCCTAACCGATTACGGCTTCGAAGGCTTTCCGCTGCGCAAGGACTTCCCGCAGACGGGCTATGTCGAGCTGCGCTATTCCGAGGCCGAGAAGCGCGTCGTCTACGAGCCGGTGCGGCTTCCGCAGGACTTCCGCAACTGGGATTTCCTGATGCCGTGGGAAGGCGCGCAATACCAGCTTCCGGGCGACGAGAAGGCCGGCCAGGCGCCGGGCGCCCCGACCCCCGTGGCCGCGCCCGCAAGCCCGCCGCCCAAGTCCGAAGCGCCGCCGCCGACCCCCAAGACGACCGACACGCCGGCCGAGACCGGCGCCGGCCAGCCCGCCAACGCCAAGGCCAGGCAGGAAGCGCGCAAGCCGGCGGCGAGGAAGGCCGATAACGCCGGGGGCCGAGCAACCGCCAAGGACGAGCCGAAGCCGGGGAAGGGCGAATGACCCAGACCCTCGATGTGATGATCGGCGCCCCGGGCGACAAGCCGACGGCCGGCGACCAGACGCTGAGCAACTACACCATCAATTTCGGCCCGCAGCATCCGGCGGCGCACGGCGTTCTGCGGCTGATCATGGAGCTGGACGGCGAGATCGTCGAGCGGGTCGACCCGCACATCGGCCTGCTCCATCGCGGCACCGAGAAGCTGATCGAATACCGCACCTACGCCCAGAACATCCCTTACTTCGACCGCCTCGATTACTGCTCGCCGATGTGCATGGAGCACAGCTACGTGCTGGCGATCGAGAAGCTGCTCGGCCTCGAGGTGCCGATCCGCGCGCAATATATTCGCGTGCTGATGGCGGAGTTGACCCGCATCTCCAACCACATGCTAAACCTGGGCAGCCACGTCATGGACGTTGGGGCGATGACCCCGAACCTGTGGCTGTTCGAAGTGCGCGAGGACACGATGCAGCTGTACGAGGCTGTGTCGGGCGCGCGCATGCACGCCAATTACTTCCGCGTCGGAGGTGTCCACCAGGACATTCCGGAAAAGGTGCTGGCCGACATGTCGGCCTTCCTCGACAAGCGCATGCCGCTGTTCGAGGACGCGATTTCGCTGGTCGCGGACAACCGCATCTTCAAGCAGCGCAACGTCGATATCGGCACCGTCGGCCGGGACGACGCGCTGGCGTGGGGCTTCAGCGGCCCCATGATCCGCGCTGCGGGCATCCCGTGGGACCTGCGGCGCTCGCAGCCCTATGAAGTCTACGACCGCATGGAGTTCGACATTCCGGTCGGCACCAAGGGCGATTGCTACGACCGCTTCATGGTGCGGGTCGAGGAAGTCCGCCAGTCGGCGCGCATCATGCGCCAGTGCCTGAAGGACATGCCGCTCGGGCCGATCGCGACCGACGACCGCAAGGTGTTTCCGCCGCCGCGGGCCGAGATGAAGCAGTCGATGGAAGCGCTGATCCACCACTTCAAGCTCTACACCGAGGGCTATCACGTGCCCGCCGGCGAAGTGTATGTCGCGACCGAAAGCCCCAAGGGCGAGTTCGGGGTCTATCTGGTCGCCGACGGCACCAACAAGCCCTATCGCTGCAAGATCCGCCCGACCGCCTTTTCGCACCTCCAGGCCATGGACTTCATGATGAAGGGCCACATGCTCGCCGACACCACCGCCGTTCTTGGCGCCGCCGACATCGTCTTCGGGGAGTGCGACCGGTGACGAAATTCGGGCTAGCGGGAATCGTGCTCGCGGCACTGGCCGCTTCGGCGGCGCAGGCGCAGGCTACGCCGGTCGAGCGGTTCGTCCTTGCCGTGCAAAACGGCCAGGATTTGGCCAAGAGCGAGTTCGCCGAACTGCTCGCCCCCGGCGATGCCGCGAAGCTTGCGAAGATCGCGAAATGCGTTCCGGGAAAGCCGCGAACCAGCGCAAGCGGAAGCTCGATGGTCGTGATGTGGGACTGCAGCGCGCTGCCGGGGGTCGGGTCCCTCGGCGTCATGTTCAGCATGACTGAAGGCAAGATCACGTCGCTGTTCGTGATGCCCGCGGTCGTCGTGCCGGTGAACGAACGTGGCTGAGCGCCACTTCGCCCCCGCTACGCCCGAGCTCCGCGCCGAGTGGGGCGGATTCGCGTGGACCGAGGACAACGCCAGGGCAGCGGCGGAGATCGTCGCGCGCTATCCAGAGGGACGGCAGATGTCGGCGTCGATCCCGTTCCTCGACCTCGCGCAGCGGCAGGTCGGCGCGATGACCGGCACGCAGGGCTGGCTGCCGATCCCGGTGATCGAGTTCGTCGCGCGCGAGCTTTCGATCCCCCCGATCCTGGCGATGGAGGTCGCCAGCTTCTACACCATGTTCAACCTAGTCCCGGTCGGCAAATATCATGTCCAGGTGTGCGGGACGACGCCGTGCATGCTGCGCGGGTCGGACGATGTGCTCGCCGCTTGCGCCAAGCGCGGGCTGAAGAAGGGCCACACGACGGAGGACGGGCTGTTCACTTTGACCGAGGTCGAGTGCCTCGGCGCCTGCGCCAACGCGCCGATGGTCCAGATCAACGACGACAATTTCGAGGATCTGACCGAGGACAGCATGGGCGCCGTGCTCGACGCGCTGGCGCAAGGCCGCCCGGTCAGGCCGGGTCCCCAGGTCGAGCGCCAGACCAGCTGCCCTGAAGGCGGCCCGACCAGCCTCAAGAAGATGGCGGAGCGCAACTACGACTATCGGGGGCAGTGGTAGTGGAAATCGTCGCCATCATCGTCGCGCTCGTGCTCGGGTTCCTCGCGCTCAAGCTGATTTCGGGCGTGATCAAGTTCGCGGTGCTCGCCGTGATCATTCTCGGCGCGCTCTATTTCGCGGGAGTGATCGGCTGATGGGCACGGTGACACCGCTTGGCGACAAGGACCGCATCTTCACCAACGTCTACGGCTTCCAGGGCGCGGACCTGAAGGCCGCCCAGGCGCGCGGCGACTGGGACAAGACCGCGAACCTGATCAAGCTCGGCCAGGATCCGATCATCGAGATCGTCAAGGCGTCGGGACTTCGCGGGCGGGGCGGCGCCGGCTTCCCGACCGGCATGAAGTGGAGCTTCATGCCCAAGGAGCCGACCCCCGGCCGCCCCAACTTCCTGGTCATCAACGCCGACGAGAGCGAGCCGGGAAGCTGCAAGGACCGCGAGATCATTCGCCACGATCCGCACAAGCTGATCGAAGGCGCGCTGCTGGCCGGCTTCGCGATGCGCGCGCGGGCAGGCTACATCTACATCCGCGGCGAGTTCATCCGCGAGACCGAAGCGCTCAGGAAAGCGGTCGCCGAGGCCTATGCCGCGGGGTTGCTCGGCAAGAACGCCGCGGGATCTGGCTACGACTTCGATCTGTTCGTTCACCGCGGGGCGGGCGCCTACATCTGCGGCGAAGAGACGGCGATGCTCGAGAGCCTGGAGGGCAAGAAGGGCCAGCCGCGATTGAAGCCGCCGTTCCCGGCCGGCGCCGGCCTTTATGGCTGCCCGACCACCGTCAACAATGTCGAGAGCATCGCGGTGGTGCCGACCATTCTCCGCCGGGGCGCGGAGTGGTTCAAGGGCTTCGGCCGCGAGAACAACGCCGGCACCAAGCTGTTCCAGATTTCGGGCCACGTGATGAAGCCGTGCGTGGTCGAGGAATCGATGAGCATCAGCTTTCGCGAGCTGATCGACGTTCACGCGGGCGGAATCCGCGGCGGGTGGGACAACCTCCTCGCCGTCATCCCCGGTGGATCGTCGGTGCCATTGGTCCCGGGCGAGCAGATCGCCGATGCGCCGATGGACTTCGACGGCTTGAAGGACTTAGGCTCGGGCCTCGGGACCGCGGCGGTCATCGTCATGGACAAATCGACCGACATCGTCCGAGCGATCAGCCGCATCTCCTATTTCTATAAGCATGAAAGCTGCGGCCAGTGCACGCCGTGCCGCGAGGGTACCGGCTGGATGTGGCGGACGATGGAGAAATTGCGCACGGGCGACGCCGAGCCGGCGACCATCGACCGCTTGTACGACGTTACGAAGCAGGTCGAGGGCCACACCATCTGCGCATTGGGCGACGCGGCGGCGTGGCCGATCCAGGGCCTCATCAAGCACTTCCGCCCCGAACTCGAGCGGCGGATGGCGGAGCGCGACGCGGCAATTCGGGAGGCGGCGGAATAATGCCCAAGCTCACCGTCGACGGCGTCGAGATCGAGGTTCCGCAGGGCGCGACCGTGCTTCAGGCGTGCGAGCTCGCGGGCAAGGAAATCCCGCGCTTCTGCTATCACGAGCGGCTGAGCATTGCCGGCAATTGCCGCATGTGCCTGGTCGAGGTCGCGCCGGGGCCGCCCAAGCCGCAGGC